>JAIXPW010000245.1 GCA_027485995.1 Verrucomicrobiaceae bacterium | reverse complement strand
TGGCTTACGATCTCATCGTCATTGGTGGTGGCCCGGCCGGCTATGTTGCCGCCATCCGCGCTGCCCAACTTGGTAAATCCGTCGCTTGCGTCGAATCCGAACGTGCCGGCGGCACTTGCTTGAACTGGGGCTGCATTCCCACCAAGGCATTGCTCAAGAATGCTGAACTCTATCAGACGCTCACCTACAAGGCGACCGAGTTCGGCTTGAAGATCGAAGGCCTTTCCTACGACTGGTCCGCCGTGATCGGTCGGTCGCGCAAGGTCTCCGACAAGCTCGCTGGCGGCATTGAGTTCCTCTTCAAGAAGAACAAGGTCGATTACATCCGCGGCGTTGGGTCGATCGAAAGCCAGGGCAAGGTCGGCGTCGTCGCAGCTGATGGCTCAAAGCAGGTCCTCGAAGGGGCGAACATCCTCATTGCCACCGGAGCCAGGACCCGCGGCCTGCCGCAGCTTCCCTTCAATGGCACCACCGTCATCGGCTCGCGCGAGGCGATGATCCTGCCAAAGCAGCCCGCCAGCATGATCATCATCGGCGCCGGCGCGATCGGCTCCGAGTTCGCCTACATCTACAACGCCTACGGCACCAAGGTGACGGTCGTCGAAATGCTGCCACAGATGCTCCCGGTCGAGGACACCGAGGTCGGAGATGCTCTTGAGAAGTCTTTCACCAAGCAGGGCATCCGCTGCCTCACCAACACCAAGATCACCAACACCGTCGACAAGGGCACCCATGTCGAGGTGACTGTCGATGGGCCCAAGGAAAAGGGCACGCTTTCAGCAGACGTCGTGCTCGTGGCAATTGGCGTGCAACCCCTACTCCCCGGCGGACAGCAGCCCGAACTCACCGAGCGCGGCTTCATCAAGGTCGGCGATCGCTATGAAACCTCCCTGCCCGGCGTGTTTGCCATTGGCGATGTTTCCGGACCGCCGCTTCTCGCGCACACCGCCTCGTTCGAGGCGATCCAGTGTGTCGAAGGTCTCTTCGTTCCCGGCCACAAGGTTCGCCAGGTGAAGAATTTCCCAGGCTGCACCTACTGCCATCCGCAGGTCGCCTCCGTTGGAAAAACCGAGCGAGCGCTCAAGGAAGCCGGCATCGAATACACCGTCGGCAAGATTCCCTTCGCCGCGATCGGCAAGGCCATCGCCGCCGGAGAGCCGGATGGGTTCGCGAAACTGCTCTACGGCAAGAAGCACGGCGAACTGCTGGGTGCCCACATCATCGGTGACAACGCCACCGAGCTCATCGCCGAGATGGGTCTCGCACTGGACCAGGAGCTTACGATCGACGACATCCACGCCACCATCCACGCCCATCCCACGATGAGCGAGGTGATCCACGAAGCGACACTCGCCGCTGAAGGACACGCGATCCATTTCTGAACCATTCGGTTCAACCTCCGACTTTGAATGGCTCCCTCGGGTAGGGAGCCATTTTCGTCTGCACGGGAGCCAATCAAACAGAAGCGGCCCGACCGATTCACCCTTTGGAAAACCCATTAACCAAAGAGCCCGTCGGCCGGACCGCCTGTTGAGTGTCGCGACAGAGTTCAATAAGCACTTGGCACGCCAGCCGACCCAAGTGGCCGATTTCCAGCATGAGTTTTGGCGATGACTACAGACTCGAGGGATCAGTCACGTTCATTGGTCTGCCGAACAAAAGCTCTGCCCGGAAAAACAGAAGCGGCCCGACCGATTAACCCTTGGAAAACCCATTAACCAAGGACCCATCGGCCGGACCGCCTGTTATCGTGTCGCGACAGGGACAAAAAAGCAGCAGGCGTGCCAGTTTGAAAACCACCATGAGGAAACGGAAACGTCACCTTAAGGCAAGGGCAATGGTGGCAGCTTGAGATCTCCCGGGGGCTTCTTCGTAACCGGTCGGTCAAAGGGTGTGCCGTATTTCGTGAAGCCTTCGACGAAGCCGCCCTGGCTCAGAAAGAAGCGACCGTTCTCCACGCCCATGAAGCGGTCGAGACGATCCGCCTTGCCGGTGCCGTCATGGCTGAAACTGGCGCGGGAGATCTCGATCCACTCGCCCTTTTCGGTCCGGACCCACTGGTTTCCAAACAAGGCCTTGCGGCGCAGATGACCATTCTGGCCATTGAAGTTCTCACTGAAGCTGTAAAGTCCCTTCAGCCAGCCTCCATCCTTGGGCGCCTTCCAACTGGAAATCAGCATCCACTTGTTCTGATCGGGATGAAACCAGTAGCCGGAGAACACGGTGTGGGTCGCATCCACCGGCTTGGCCGTGACGAGAAAGCGTTGGGTCGAGCCGGTTTTCCAGAGATACTTCAAATGGCTGTGACCCCCCGTGCCCTCGTTGCCGAAGTCCCCGCTGTTCACGCCCTCGCCCTTCGCGATCAGGGTCACACGATCCTCGCCACCGACCTTGTCGCGGGAAGAGGCCTCATTTCCACTGTCCCAAACGGAGAAAATGATTCGCCTTTCGGTGGGGCTGTTGACCTGCATGCCGAAGTAGCCGCGATGCCACCCTGCCGCCATGTAATAGGTCCACAAGGGGTCCTCCTCTGCGGAAGCCTCGCAATAGAAGGCTTCGACATTGGCGCCCTTGGGGTTCTCATAGCTGAGATGCACCGAGGCCGCATTGCGGCGTTCCTTGAGGTTGAAATGGGCGTCCTTGGCAGCCGGGCCATCGAGAAGCAGTGAACCGATTTCTCCAGCGTCCTCTCCCTTTGCATTGAGGGACTCCAGCCTGAACTGCTGATAACCAGGCTTCGTCACAGAATACTCTCCGAGGTCCACCCGCTGAGGCTCTGCCCCCTTGCCTGTGACCTTCACCTCCTTGGAGCGCCCCGCTAGGGTGAAGCGCAGCTTCGACTCCTTGCCCTCCGGCAGCGACACCTCCACCGCGCATTCAATCTTGCCCGCTTGCCTGATCTCGCCGAACCACGCGATCTTCAGCTCTGGATTGGTCCAGCCACGAATCGGTTTGTCTTCAGAAATCCTGGCACCGTTCACATCGGGAGCCAGGTAGGCGGTGTGAGCCGGAATGCGAAGGGGATCTGCAAGGACGAGACTGGTGGAGAGCAACAATCCAAAGGCGATGGTTTTCATGATCATGACAAAAGGAACGTGGGAAAGCATCCACAGCCGGGCCGAAGCGTCCACTTGATTCGTCGGATCGTGGGGCCTCAAAAAGTTTTCAAGATGCCTCGAATAAGCGCAGGTCCGTTGCGTCGAAGCAGGCGTATCCAAGAAAGGATTCAACCATGAAACGACTCGCACTGACTGTCGCCGCTGCCGCCTTTGCCTGGCTCGGCACCACCACCGAAAGTTCCGCTAGCCCCTACTGCGGCAGCAGATCCTCGGTTTACATCAGCACCTACACCCGCTGCGGCTGCCCGGTTTACGTGCAACGCTACATCGCCTACTACGATCACTGCGGTCGTCCGGTGTGGCAAACCCGCACGATGCCGGTCAACCATCACTGCCGACCCGTCTATCGTCCAACACCTTGCCCGAATGACCGTTATCGGGGATACGGTCCTGGCGGCTACTACTCACGCAGTAACTGCAATGTCCCGGCCGTTCGTGGCAATGTGGTCATCCAGGCGAGGTGGTAAGCCTTCGTTCTTTCCAAGCCGACACGGTGATCCGCCGTGTCGGCCTTTTCATGTCAGCGGATCAGCCCGCGCATGAGCACGTCCCCGCCAGTTCTGGCGAAGGTGATCGATGATCGCTCCAGGGCGACATCAAATCCCTCTCCCGCCACGGCCGGAACCGATCCTCCGCACAGAAGTGGAGCGAGATAAGCCGCGACCTCATCGACCAACGAAGCCTCCAGAAATGCAGCGGACAACCCGCCACCCGCTTCCAACAGGACACTGAGAACGCCTTGTTCCACCACAAGACCTCGGAGCATCGCCTCAAGTTCCTCTCCATTCCTGATCAAGGTGCGGTGTTTCCACTCATCTGAGAAAAGCGCGCACGCTGACGGAAGATCATCGGGCCTTGAGGTCAGCACAATCCTCCACGGCTGATCACGCCCTTGGAGAAGCTCGGGCTTCCGAATCGTCAACTGCGGCAAATCCCGGCGGACGGTTTCACCAGTGGTCACGATCGCATCAACCTCGGAACGCAGTCGCTGCACGGTCTCACGGGACTCAGGTCCACTCAACCACTGCCCCTCGCCAGGCGGGCGGGTCAGACGACCATCCAGACTCATCGCCGTTTTCCAAATGACCCATGGCAGGCCAGTTTCCTGAACCTTGAAAAAGGGCCTAAGCAAAATGGCCGCCTCCTCCCCGCCCACTCCCACTTCCACCTTGATCCCGGCCGCACCCAGCACGGCATCGGCACGACCCACATGCGCCGGATTCCGATCCGCCACTGCATAGATCACCCGCGCCACGCCGGCTTCTATCAATCCAGCCGTGCAGGGCGGCGTGCGGCCGTGGGTGGAACAGGGTTCCAGGGTCACGTAAGCCGTCGAACCCTTGAGGGCCGAATCTCCGAATTTCAATCGCGCGGCAGCCAGGGCCTCGCGCTCGGCGTGCGGTTGACCTGCGGCCCGGTGCCATCCCTTGCCGAGAAGTTCGCCATCCTTGACGATCACCGCGCCGACCGGTGGATTCGGCGCGGTACGGCCCACTCCTTTCCGGGCCTCCTCGAGCGCCAAGTCCATCCACCCTGCGTCGTCCATTTCCATGAGGGTGATCACTCCCCACAGGATCGCAAGCATCGGCATCTCTTGGATTGAAACTTGGTGGAAATGGGTACAGGCTCCAGACGGTTAAAAGCCAGAATCCCATGAAAACCCACATCGCCTGTCTGTCGGTCGTCCTCTTTTCGGTCCACTCAGCCGTCGTGGCTGCCGAGCCCGCCGTTGCCACTCCCTCCGCTTACCAGCAGGGGCTCCTGGCTATCGCAGCTGGAGATCCGGTCAAGGCTGAAGCCTGCTTCACCCTGGCGCTTCAGCAGGATCCCAACAATGCCAATGCCCGCTATCAGTTGATAGAGGTCAGGAAGAATGCAGCAAGCATTTCGGCCAAGGGCCGGGCCTCCAAGTTCGGTGCGGTGGTGATTCCCAGCATCCAACTCGACGGTGCCACGCTCGGGGAGTCGCTCACGGTTCTTGGCAAGATGGTCAGCCGGGAAAGCAAGGATCAGGTGACGCCTAACTTCGTCACCGAAGATCCCCAGTCCAAGCTCGCCTCCAAGACGATCACCCTGAAACTGAACAACATTCCGGCGAAGGCAGCTCTTGAATACATCCTGAGCCAGGCTGAAGCCAAGGCCCGCTTCGACGAACACGCCATCGTGGTCTCGGCCCGCTGACGTTCACAACCCCACCATCAACGAGACATGGGCGGCGGTCAGTTCGCCCATGGTCTTGCAATCGCCGAACCCGGTCGTGCCGTGCATGCGATCCAAGTCGTGGGCCAGCGTGGTGACGTGGGACACCGGTGCGATCTCGTCCCGCCGCATGATCCCCAGCAGGGCCTTGAGACGACTGCTTTCGACCTTGGCGCGCTGTGCCATCTGTGAGTGCTCTTCCGCGACGTACTGATCGATCGTCTTCCGGTTCAACACGTCGAACGCGAGCTTGGTGATGCTTCTGTTAGAGTCAAAACGGTAGGCTAGGTAGATCTTTCCTTGCCGTTCGTACGACTGCTGGTCGAAGTCGATCGGCCTCACTCGATACTGCACCTCCTCGAAATCGGGAGTCACCTCGACCACGTAGTTCACGCTCCGCATGTCGCCCAGCAGCCGGATGAAGCAGCGCTCGTTGAACTTGGTGAATTCCTTGGCGATGCGGACCTTGTTGACCGTCGGCTGATGCAGGAAGTCCTTGAGGAAAACGTCGCCGGGAACGCCTGCGATGTGTTCCTCGATGAGGGTGTTTCCCTTCACCAGGTAGTTGATGCGGTTCGGTGACAGGATGTGCTCGAGTTCCAGTCCATAGATCCGTGAGGCGTCGGCCTGCTTCACGTAGAAGTAGTCCGAGTTGTCATTGAAGAGGTTGGTGATCCGGATCCGAAACGGCTTCGAGTTTCCGAAATCCCCGAAATCGATCCTGTCCACGATCAGGTGGTCATGGTGTCCTGCCGCACCTCCGATCTTGAGCTCGGCATAGATTTTCGTCAGGTGGGGACGAAGCTCGGCAATGACCTCGGGCGAGTACATCACCGTCATCCAAAGGGTTTCCTTTCCCCGCGGATCTTCATAGGGAACGGCTCCCGAAAAGCGACGCAGATCATCATAGACCTGTGGGATCTCGCGCTGCCGATCAAAGTGATAAAGGTACTGCCTCAACGGCCCGGCCACCGGATACAAGGTCTTCAGGCGGGAAATCATGGCCTAGGAAAGCAGGATGATCCGCGCCGGGGAAGGGAGATCACGCCTCGTCGAGCAGCGTGCTGCGGGTGAAAAGGGGAAGCACTGGAATTCCACGGGCTTCGATGGCCTGGCGTCCGCCTTCCTCGCGATCCACGAGGACGAGCGCGAAGGCGACCTTGCCACCCTCGCGTTCGATCACGTCGATGGCTTTGAGGGTTGAACCGCCTGTCGTGATGACGTCATCCACTACGATCACCGTACTTCCCTCCTTGAAATTGCCCTCGATCTGCTTGCCGCGACCGTGGCCTTTTGGCTCCTTGCGCACGGTGAAGACTTGAAGAGCTTCATCCGGATTCGCTTTTGCAGAGGTCATGCCGACTGCGAGGGAAATGGGGTCGGCGCCAAGAGTCATCCCGCCGATGGCGTCGATCTTCAGACCTTCCGCTGCAATGCGCTCGCGCACGGCCTTCCAGCCGATCTCGCCGATCAGGTTCGCGCCGAATGGATCGAGCGCGGTGACGCGGCAATCGATGTACAGATCGCTCTCTTTTCCCGAGGCGAGTGTGAAGGTTCCGGTGCGGACGGATTTCTCAAGAAGCAGGGCTTTCAGCGCGGCGGCGGCGGACATGTCCGCAGAGTCCAGATTCAAGATTCAAGATTCAAGAGAAGAGGTGTAAACCTTCCGAGGGAGAGACAAAAAAGCCGCTTCCCTTTCGGAAAGCGGCTTTTTGAAATTTTATGCTGCCTGAATCAGTTGGCAGCGACTGCCTCAACGATGTTGACGCGGCGACCTTCGCGGTCGAAAGCGACCTTGCCATCGGTGAGGGCGAAGAGGGTGTGATCGCGGCCGATGCCGACGTTCAGACCTGGATGTACCTTCGTTCCGCGCTGGCGGATGATGATGTTGCCGGCGATGACGGCCTGGCCGCCGAATTTTTTCACGCCGAGACGCTTGCTGCGGGAATCGCGTCCGTTCTTGACGGAGCCTTGTCCTTTTTTATGGGCCATGGTGGAAGTTGGTGAGGGATTAGACGCCGACGGCGGTGATCTCAAGCTTCGTCAGCGAGCGACGGAAGCCTTTGGTCTTGTGGAAGCCCTTGCGGCGCTTGAACTTGAAGGCAACGCCCTTCTTGCCGCGGAACTGGCTGACGACCTTGGCGGTCACCGAGGCACCGGCCACGAGGGGAGCACCGATTTGGACGGAATCCCCTTCGCCGACGAGAAGAACGTCGAATGAGAGTTCCGAATCGACTTCGGCGTCGAGTTTTTCGACG
>JAIXPW010000238.1 GCA_027485995.1 Verrucomicrobiaceae bacterium | reverse complement strand
TTCAGGCGATCCGGATTGATCCGTCGGTGGTGGATCCTGCGGACGTGGAGATTCTGGAGGATCTGGTGCTGGCGGCGGTGCGTCAGGCGCTGGATGCGGGGCGGAAGCTGGCGGAGGGGGAGATGAAGAAGGTGACGGCGGGGATGGGATTGCCGCCGGGGATGGGGTTCTGAGGGGTGGATTGGAAATAGTGAATAGTAAATGAAGAATAGTAAAACGGGGCTTGGGGGGTGCCGGGCTGGTGGGCTGGTTGGGAGGGGGTCGGCCTGGAAGTGAGGCCCGAGCTATTTGCTATTGTGGCTGGCGGGCGAGGCGGCGATGATCAAACTGGTGCTTCATCTCGCCCTGCTTGAAGGCGATGGCGCAGTCTGGGTTATAGTTGCCGTCGGGCGTCGGGATGAAGAATGTGTTCGGCAGCTTGGCAATGTTTCGTTGCTACTTGAAGGGGTTCACCACCCGGATGCCGCCGTAGTCCTGCCCGTGGTTGAAATCCTCTGTGAAAAGCTCGCGCGCGCCGCTGGTCTGCGCGGCAGCCAGAATCATGGCATCCCAGAGTGATAGCTGCCAGCGGGGCTGCAGGGAGAGTCCAAGGCGGAAAACGGCCAGCGTGTTGTCGATGACCGGCCAGTGCGAGAAATCCATGATCAGGGCGGCTGCTTCCCCCACGGGATGGCCCTTGCGTACGAAATTGACATGAAATTCCTGAAGCACCTGCACGCTGACGGCCGTCCCCCCGGGCTGAATCCGCGCTTGTTCGACGAGAGATCGTGCGACCTCGCGCTTTTCAGGAGCATCCAGGTCGTAACCATACAGCAGAACATTCGTATCCAAAAGTCGTTCAGCGGGCATGGACTTGGTCGCGGGTAAGAAGTTGGCCGCCCAGATGATATCCTTGGCGAAGGCGGGCAAGCGCATCGGCAGGGGGCTCGATCGGTAACTCTTCACGCAAGACGGTTTCCAGTCCCTCGATGATCAGATTCTTGATGGAGGTGCGACGGCGCACTGCGGCGATCTTGGTGCGCTCCAGAAGGCTGTCGGGGATATCAACGGTCGTTTTCATCTGGCAATAAATACGTGAATATGCATTTATTTCAACGAGCGAGGCCTACACGACGAGTTGATGTTATAGTGGGGGGCGTACGGCGGTCGTTTTGCCGGAGAAGATCGGCGGGCGACTGATGGTTTCGGGGTTGGTGCGCTAACTATAAAGATCTGATCAACATGAAAACTGATGTGACTCAGTGGCCGCGCTTGGTGGCCGGTGTCGGCTCGTTGTTGTTGCTGCTTGTGGTGGCCAATGGTTTGGGAGGTGAGGTGGAGTCGCGGACGACTGGTGTGAAGCTGCGCCACAAGATTGCGCAGGAAGCGGCGGATTACGGAGATCTGAACGCGATGGCGGCCGCGACGGGAATTGACTATCCGGTGCTTGTCGAGCGTGCGCTGGACGGGAAGCGCGGCGCGATCTTTTTGTTGTTGTGGATGGCGGGCAATGCCTCGTTGGATGGAGCGGGTGCTGAAGGATACAGCTATACAATGGTTCGGGTGGCCCGGGAAATTGGGGACAAGGCGATTGGCGAGGCTGCGCGAAGACTGGATCGGGCGTCGCTGTTGCCGGTTCGCGACGCGTTTCTTTTTGAGTATGGCGGGGACGGTGGAGAGGAGGCGGCAGCTGAGGCGGTCCGGCGGGATTTTCCGACGCTTTGGTCGGTTCTGGTGAAGGCAGCGGGAGATCAAGGCGGAGCGGATCAACGGAGTGCGGCTCCGGAGTCTGAGGGTGATGGCAAGGCGACGCGGAAGGAGGGTTCGCGGTAGGTGGGGGCGGGAGTGAGTGGGCGGGGGATGTCGAGTGGCAGTGCCGTGTTAAGGTGAGTTAGCGTGAGTGCCTGGGCCGCTGGGGCTTCATGCGCGTTGATTTCGGAGATGACGAAGCCTGCTCCAGATTTCCGGAGAGCACGGGAGGTCGTCTCCCTTGCGCAGGATTTATTGATGCCCGATGAAAAGGACTCGCCGGGTCGGCTAGGAAGAGCAACACATTCACGTCAGGCAGATAGATCATGCCCCCAGTGGGTTGAGCGCTCGTTCCATGTCTTCCCGATCGATTTCTTCCTGAATGGCATCGATCTTTTCGAGGGTGATGCCGGTTCCCTTCCTTTTCAGCACCAGCTTCCCCGGTCATTCATTTCGAACGGACTGTCCTCATCCAGCTGCACGGGTGGCATGATTTCCCGGCGCAGGGCGTGCTCGGCCATCGCCTTGAGCGTCGTCCGGCGGCGTGCGGCTACGGCCTTCGCTTCGGCAAGGAGATCATCAGGCAAATCCAAGGTGGTTTTCATGACAAGGGTACCATACAGGAAGATGGGTGGCGGGCAAGCTCAGGGCGCCTTCACCTTGGTGGCGGGGCTGAGGAGCTTGAAGATCTGCTCGACGTTGATGCGAAGTCGTCGTCGCGGAAGACGGAGCGGGGGGGGCGGGCGGCGATTTCCTTGATGAGGTCGTCCGTGAGGCCGGTGTCGAAGGGGGCGGTGGATGAGTGGAGTTATTGTTCGCGTGTGAGAAAGTAAGAACGGGCGGGGAATTTAATTGACGATGGGAATCGATTGTGATTCAACTTGTTGCATCATGAGTGACCCACTGACCGCATTTCAGGACTACGTGCTTACAATCAAGGCGGAAGCTGAGGCTTTGCGTGCGGAATTGCGAGCGCGTGATGAAGCGGCGATTCCGGTGGCACCCGTTGCAGAGGTGGCTGCGATTGGAGATGTTTCGGTGATGCACTTCCATGGCCCCGTTGAGCCATTCACGCTGACGGTTAATCAGTTGGAGGTTGTGAGTGCGTGCTGGAATCAGATTCAGGAATTTCTTGGGGGTGATGCGGACGTGACGATTTCCGGTGAGGGGCCTGAAGGTCCGGAGTTGCCGATTCGGGATCGACCGAATTACGGAATCAGTCGGATCGATCAGCCTGAGAAGGCGAACCACGGATGGTATGTCCGGATCATGAGCAAGGGCCGGAAGGAGCAGAAATTCTTCAGCGACAAACTTCATGGTGGCCGCGAGCCAGCGCTGGACGTGGCCCGGAAGCACCGGGACGTGCTCAAGGCGGAGATTTTCGGAGGGAAACCGATGGTTCCGACTCAATCTCCGGAAGTCTGAAGTTCGGCAAGATCAACTGAATCTGGCACCTTGCGCGCAGGCGTGGCGCGGCAAGCATTAGATCGAACCACGCTTGATCTGTGTCCGATGAGTCATGTTGAATTTCAGCACACCGAATGGAAGGAGATCGGGAAGCCGTTCCGTGACCGGGAGCCCGCTTCCTGCAGCCTGCGACTTTCATTTTCAATTTTCTAATGGACCAAGCCACTCACAATAAAATTGTCTCATTCATCTGGGGCATTGCGGATGACGTGCTGCGCGACCTGTTCAAGCGGGGCAAGTATCCTGACGTGATTCTGCCGATGTGTGTGCTCCGGCGGCTTGATGCTGTGCTGGAGCCGACGAAGGGGGCGGTTCTTGAGGCCCGCAAAATGTTGGATGATGCCGGGATTACCGAGCAGACGGCGGCGTTGTGTTCGGCGTCGGGGCAGGCGTTTTACAACACATCGAGGTTCACGCTGCGGGACCTGAAGTCGCGGGGCAATCAGCAGCAGTTGCTGGCCGACTTTGAGGACTACCTGAACGGGTTCTCGACGAACGTGCAGGACATTCTGGAGAACTTCAAGTTCCGGAACCAGCTCTCGACACTGTCCAAGGCAGATGCGCTGGGCACGCTGATTGCGAAGTTTCTCGATCCGGAGATCGATCTGACGCCTGCCGGGATTGACAATCACTCGATGGGCACGGTGTTTGAGGAGTTGGTTCGTAAGTTCAACGAGGAGAACAACGAAGAGGCCGGGGAGCACTGGACGCCGCGGGACGCGGTGCGGCTGATGACGAATCTGGTGTTCCGGCCGATTGCCAAGGAACTCAAGTCTGGCACCTATCTGCTGTACGATTGTGCGTGCGGCACTGGCGGGATCCTGACGGAGGGTGAGGAGACGCTTCAGTCGCTGGCTGCGGAGCTGGGCCTGCAAATCGCGGCGCAGCTTTACGGGCAGGAGATCAACCCGGAGACTTACGCGATCTGCAAGGCGGACATGCTGCTGAAGGGCGAGGGGGAGAATGCGGAGAACATCACGGGCGGCGCGGAGTGGTCGACGCTGTCACACGATGCCTTTCCGGCGCTCTGCTTTGATTTCATGATGGCCAATCCGCCGTACGGCAAGAGTTGGAAGAAGGATCTGGAGCTGATGGGCGGGAAGGAGGGGATGCGTGATCCCCGGTTCAAGGTGATGCACGACGGCGAGGAGATGTCGCTAGTGACCCGCACGAGCGATGGCCAGATGCTGTTTCTTGCCAACATGGTGGCGAAGATGCAGCACGACACCCCGCTGGGCAGCCGGATTGCGGAAGTCCACAACGGTTCATCGCTTTTCACCGGGGATGCCGGGCAGGGGGAGAGCAACATCCGGCGCTGGATCATTGAGAATGACTGGCTTGAAGCGATTGTCGCGCTGCCGCTCAATCTCTTCTACAACACTGGCATTGCGACTTACATCTGGGTGCTGACGAACCGCAAACCGAAGCAGCGCAAAGGGAAGGTCCAGCTCATTGATGCCTCCCAGTGGTTCAAGCCGCTGCGCAAGAACCTTGGGAAGAAGAACTGCGAACTTTCGGCTGAGGACATTGAGCGGATTACCCGCGTGTTCCTCGACTTCAAGGAGACGCCGGAGTCCAAGATCTTCCCGAACGAAGCCTTCGGTTACGGCAAGGTTGTTGTCGAGCGCCCGCTGCGGCTGCATGCCCAGCTCAGCGTGCCACGGATTGAATCCCTTCGGTATGCGTCCGGGGACGAGGACATCCGCGGTGCGCTGTATGAGGAGTTCGGCGACGACCTTTTCACGGGGTTCAATAAGATCGCGGATCAGGTGGAGGCTCGGCTCATTAACTGGGGTGATGAGGACGAGGATGAGGGGGATGACGAGGACGGCGAGGCCAAAAAGAAGGGGCTCTGCGACAAGAAGATCCGCAAGCTCCTCGATCCGAAAACCTGGGAGCGCGATGGGCGCCTTGTGGATGCTGCGAACTCCCTGCGCGAGGCGCTCGGTGGGAATCTCTTTGAGGACTTCAACCGCTTCCGCGACGAGGTGGATGCTGCGCTCGACAAGCTGTCGGTCAGACTGACTGCGCCCGACCTCAAGCAGATCCTGAAAGCGGTGAGCTGGCGGGACGAGGGGGCCCCGCCGGTCATTGTCAAGGTTCACAAGCCCGGGAAGGTCAAGCCTGACCCCTTCCATGGCCTCTTTGAGGTGAAGATCGGCGGCAAGACGTGTGTTGTGGAGTACGAGACCGACGGTGATCTGCGGGACACGGAGCAAGTCCCGCTGCTGGAGGACGGCGGAATTGAGGCGTTCATCCGGCGCGAGGTGCTGCCGTACACCCCGGATGCCTGGGTGAAGAAGAATGCCACGAGGATCGGTTATGAGGTGAGCTTCACGCGGCACTTCTACAAGCCTCAGCCGCTCAGGACGCTTGAAGAGATCCGGGCCGACATTCTTGCGGAGGAAGAGGCCGCTGAGGGTTTGCTGGGAGAACTTCTGAAAGGACGCCACCATTGAAAAAGCGAGCCAACAGAGCGCAGGGAGAATCCATGATTCCCGCGGATGCCGCCACGGGGGCGGCTACTGTTTCGGCGTTGCTGGAAAACCTGCGTTCGGTGATTCGCGAGGCGAGGCAGCAGGCGCTGCGCGCGGTGGATCTGGTGCAGGTGCGAACTTCCTGGATTGTGGGTCAGCACATTGTTGAGTTCGAGCAAGGCGGGGCGGCGCGTGCCGAATACGGCGCGGGCCTCATGCAGCGTCTTGCGGTGGAGCTGACCCGCGACTTCGGCAGAGGGTTCGACAAAACCAACCTGCGCTTCATGCGGCAGTTCTACCTCGCCTTCCCAATTCGCGACGCACTGCGTCGCGAATTGAGCTGGACGCATTATCGCTTGCTGCTGCGCGTGGAGGACCCGGCAGCCCGTGAGTGGTACATGAACGAGGCTGCTGCTCAGAACTGGAACACCCGGGCGCTGGAGCGGCAGATTCGCAGGCTGTACTACGAGCGCCTGCTGTCCAGCCGGGAGAGCGACCGCAAGGCATTGCGAGACGAGGCGGCGGAGAAGCTCGAACCAATCCAGGCCAGCCCCCGTGAATTCGTGCGTGACCCTGTGCTGCTGGAGTTTCTCGGCCTGCCGGGCACCGGAAAGCTGCTGGAATCGAAACTGGAAGATGCTCTGCTGGACAATCTTCAGGGATTCCTGCTCGAACTCGGGAAGGGTTTCGCGTTTGTTGCCCGCCAGCAGCGGATCAGCACCGAGACCAAGGATTTCTACGTCGATCTGGTCTTCTACAACTACCTGCTCAAGTGCTTTGTGCTCTTCGACCTGAAGACCGGCGAGCTGACTCACCAGGACATCGGGCAGATGGACATGTATGTCCGCATGTATGACGATCAGCGCCGTGCCCCGGACGACGGTCCGACGGTCGGGATCATCCTCTGCGCACACAAGGATCACACGGTCGTCCGCTATTCCGTCCTTCACGGCAACGAGCAGCTGTTCGCCTCGAAATACAAACTGATCCTCCCTTCCGAGGAGGAACTCCGCGCCGAGATCTTCCGCGAGCAACGAGCGCTGGAAGAACGGACGATGAGTGGCTCAACGCCCAAACTCCGCAAACCAAAGCACCAGTGAAAGAGATTCTCGGCAAAGCCAAAACCATCCGCGAGCTGCTCGAGGAACGGCGCAACCGCTGCCTCAAGCTCGCCGAACACATCTGGAACCCCAAACTGCTCATGGAGGTGGCCACGGCATGATCGAAGATCTCAAACCTTATCCGGAGTACAAGGAGTCGGGCTTGCCTTGGGCTGCGCGCGTGCCGTCCCATTGGAAATTCCTGCGAACAAAGGTTCTGTTTCGCGAGCGAATCCAAAAAGGCTTCCCTCAAGAGCCCTTGCTAGCCGCCACTCAATCGAAGGGTGTGGTCAAGAAGGCCGATTATGGTGAGCGCACGGTTACTGCTTCCAAAGATTTTCATCTGCTCAAACTGGTGGAACGGGGCGACTTTGTGATCAGCTTGAGGTCCTTTCAAGGCGGGCTTGAGATCGCCCACTGCCGTGGAATCATTTCTCCAGCCTACACGATCCTCGAACCACGCTACGAGGCCCGCCGAGCCTACTTCAAACAGTTCTTCAAGTCGCGAGATTTCATTGCCAGCATGACCTTGTTTGTCACTGGCATTCGCGAAGGGCAGAACATTGATTATGAACGATTGAGTCGCGCTCATTTGCCAGTTCCTCCAGCAGACGAGCAGGATGCGATCGGGCGCTTTCTTGACCACTGGAGCGGGCGCTTGGAGAAAGTGATCCGGGCGAAGCGGCGGGTCATCGCGCTGCTGCAGGAGCAGAAGCAGGCCATCATTCACCGCGCGGTTACTCGTGGCCTCGACCCAGATGTTAGACTCAAAGACTCGGGGATTCCATGGCTGGGGAAGATTCCGGAGCATTGGGTTGTGGGGCGGGTTAAGAACGAGTTTGCCTGCCTCAACAATCGACGGGTTCCATTAAGTTCACCGGAACGAGGCCGGATGACGAGGCGAGACTACGATTACTACGGCGCGTCTGGAGTTATTGACCGAGTGGAAAGTTACATTTATGATGACGAGTTGCTTTTGATCGCGGAGGATGGAGCTAACCTCGTTCTCAGAAACCTGCCTCTAGCCATTATTGCCCGAGGAAGATTTTGGGTCAACAACCACGCCCACATCCTCAAACCAAATACCGGCGACATTGAGTACCTTCAAGCGGTGATGGAAGCTATCAACTACCGGCCGTGGATCACTGGTGCTGCTCAACCCAAGCTGACGAAGGATCGCCTACTTTCGGTGGCGATTGCTGTTGCTCCGCCCGACGAACAAAAGGCGATAATGAGTTTCGCAAAAGGTGAGACTGAGCCAATCACCACCGCCATCGCCCGCTACGAGCGCGAGATCACCCTGCTTCGCGAATACCGCACTCGTCTCACGGCGGACGTGGTGACTGGCAAGCTGGACGTGCGTGCGGCGGCTGCCCAACTGCCGGAGGAAGCTGTAGAAGGGCCGCTGCCCGATTCCGAAATCCCCGAGGAAGAAGCTGAACTGGAGGGGGTGGAGGGATGAATGCGTGGAAACTTGGGCAAACGATTGCGAGGAAGCCGGGAATCCTATTTGTGCGGCTCTGGGCATTGTGTTGTAACTCGTTGATTTCGAGCTGTTTCTTATTTGAGTCGAAAACGTCCGCATGAAAAACTGGATGACCAAAGCCTTGGAGTTGCTGATGGCGAGCCTGGAGCCGCCGAAGCACGAATTGAACGAGCTTGATTGGAAGGCGGCTCAGTCTCCGGACCAGAAGCGACTGACGGAGCAATCTGAGTGCAGCAGAATTAATGTGTGGGAAATCTGATGACAATGAAGCTGATCAAGACCGAAGCGGAGAACGAGGCGGCGCTGGCGCGGCTGGAGGAGATTTTTGAGGCCGAGCCAGGGACTGTTGAGGGGGATGAGGCGGAGTTGTTGACGGCATTGATTGAGAAGTACGAGCGGGAGGCGTACCCGATGGAGTTGCTGGATCCGATAGAGGCGCCCGATGTTCGGGGTGGCGAGTTGAGGGAACTGTAGCACATTCAGTCATGCCCAGCGACACCAGCGAGAAAGGCCTTGAGACCCTGATCATGCGTTACATGACGGGTGGGGATGGGGTTGTGGCGGGTGGAGACGCTGGGATGAATGAATCGTGGGATGAGGTTGCGGCGGGCAAGGCTGGTGGGAGCGGGTGGCATGCGGGACAGGCGGGCCGGTATGACCGGGCGCATTGTGTTGATGTGGCGCAATTGTTCCAGTTTCTGGTGACCACGCAGCCGGAGGCGCTGGAGAAGCTGGGAATTGAGAATTACCGCGGTGGCAAGGATGTGCCTCGTGAGAAGTTCCTTGCGAGGCTCAGTGCGGAGATCGGGAAGCGTGGGGTGATTGACGTGCTGCGCCGGGGGATTGAGCATGGGCCGCTGCATTTCGATTTGTTTTTCGGCACGGCGTCGGTTGGCAATGCGAAGGCGGCGGAGCGCTTTGCGCAGAACCGGTTCAGCGTCACGCGGCAGGTTCGTTACAGCCTGGACGAAACGCGGCGCTCGCTGGATCTGGTGGCGTTCATCAACGGCCTGCCGGTGATCACGTTTGAGCTGAAGAACAGCCTGACGAAACAGACGGTTGAGGATGCGGTGGAGCAGTACCGGCGGGATCGCGATCCTCGGGAGAGACTGTTCGGGTTCGGGCGGTGCGTGGTTCACTTTGCGGTGGATGATGGGGAGGTCCGGATGTGCACGGAACTCAAGGGGAAGGCGTCGTGGTTTCTTCCGTTCAACAAGGGATGGAATGACGGGGCGGGGAACCCGCCGAACCCGGCTGGACTCAAGACGGACTATCTGTGGAAGGAGACGCTCACACCTGCGAGCCTGACGAACATTCTGGAGAACTACGCGCAGATTGTTGAGGTGAAGCATCCCAAGACCGGGAAGAAGCGGCTGGTGCAGATTTTTCCGAGGTTTCACCAACTGGGGGTGGTGCGGGAGCTTCTGGCCGATGTGGCGGAGCACGGAGTCGGCAAGCGCTACCTTGTTCAGCAATCGGCGGGGAGCGGTAAATCGAACTCGATCGCATGGCTGGCGCATCAGTTGGTGAGGGTGCGGCACGAGGGGAATGAGGTGTTTGATTCGGTGATTGTGGTGACGGACCGGCGGATTCTTGACGATCAGCTGCAGAGGACGGTGAAACAGTTCATGCAGGTCAGTGCGACGGTGGGTCACGCGAAGAAGTCGGGCGACCTGCGACGGTTCATTGCGGAAGGACGGAAGATCATTGTGACGACGGTGCAGAAGTTTCCGCACATTCTTAACGAGATGGAAGGCGAAGGGGCCGGGAAGCGGTTCGCGATCGTGATTGATGAGGCGCACAGCAGCCAGGGCGGCAAGACGGCTTCGGCGATGAGCACGGCGCTGGGAGAGGCGGATGCCGAGGACGAGATCAACGACGCCATCGAGAAGCGGATCAAGTCCCGCAAGTTGCTATCGAATGCGAGTTACTTCGCGTTCACGGCCACTCCGAAGAACAAGACGCTGGAGTTGTTCGGCGTCCCGCTGCCTCCGGACGCGGATGGCAAGGTCAAGCATCGGCCCTTCAACAGCTACACGATGAAGCAGGCGATAGAGGAGGGCTTCATCCTTGACGTGCTGCGTTCGTACACGCCGGTGGAAAGCTATTACCGACTCATCAAGAAGATCGAGGATGACCCGGAGTTCGACAAGAAGAAGGCGCGGAAGAAGCTGCGGCGTTATGTTGAGAGCGCCGACCACGCGATTCGCCTGAAGGCGGAGATCATGGTGGATCATTTCCACGAGCAGGTGATGGCGGTCGGCAAGATTGGCGGCAAGGCGCGGGCGATGGTGGTGTGCAGTGGCATCGAGCGGGCGATCCAGTATTATCAGGCCTTCAAGGCGTACCTGGCGGAGCGGAAGAGTCCCTACGCTGCGATCGTGGCGTTCTCGGGGGAGTTCGATTTCAAAGGCGAGAAGGTCTGCGAGGCCACGCTCAATGGATTTGCGAGTGCCGAGATTGCCGACAAGGTCCAGGAGGACCCGTATCGCTTTCTGATCTGTGCGGACAAGTTCCAGACTGGTTATGACGAACCGCTGCTCCACACGATGTATGTGGACAAGGTGCTGTCCGGCATCAAGGCGGTGCAGACGCTTTCCCGGCTCAACCGGGCGCACCCGGAGAAGCGCGACGTTTTCATCCTCGATTTTCAGAATAACGTGGAGACCGTCACGCAGGCGTTTGCGGACTACTACCGAACGACGATTCTAAGCGAAGAGACGGATCCCAACAAGCTGCACGACCTCAAGCTGGCTCTGGACTCGGCGCAGGTTTATTCGCAGGCGCAAGTGGATGAGCTTGTCGATCTGTTTCTTGGCGGGGCGAGCCGGGAGAAGCTGGATGCGATTCTCGATGTGTGCGTCGCGACTTACCGGGAGCAACTCGACGAGGACGGGCAGGTGGATTTCAAGAGCAAGGCCAAGATCTTCACGAGGGCGTACGATTTCCTCGGTTCGATCCTCCCTTACGGCAGCCGGGAATGGGAGAAGCTGTCGATCCTGCTCAATCTGCTGATTCCGAAGCTCCCCGCGCCAAAGGAGGAGGATCTTTCGAAAGGCATCCTCGAGTCGATCGACATGGACAGTTATCGGGTGGAGAAGAAGCAGGCGATCCGGATCGCGTCGTCGGATGAAGATGCTGAGATTGATCCCATGCCCGTTGAAGGGGGTGGTCGGAAGCCGGAGCCGGAACTCGACCGTCTGAGCAACATTCTCAAGGCGTTCAATGAGCAGTTCGGCACGCTGTTCAATGACTCCGACCGGATCTTTGCCCGCATCAAGGACGAGATCGCTCCGCTGGTCGCCGATGATCAGGCTTTCCGGAATGCCCGGGAAAACACTCCGGGAGCTGCCCGGATCGAGCACGACAAGGCTCTGGCGAGGGTGATGCTGACGCTGCTCAAGGACGATACCCAGGTCTACAAGCAGTTCGTCGAGAACGAGGCGTTCCGCCGGGCGGTGAGTGATTTTGTGTATTCGTTGTCGGCGGCGTGAAGGGGGGTGGGGGAATTGGGGTTGGAGGGAATTGAGTTTCGAGATTTGAGCTTTGAGAGATCAAGGCTGGTGGGGTTGGGGCGGTTTGATGGTGCGGCGGAATAGTTGAGGAGAGTGGCAGAATCGAGGCGGAAAAGATTGCGAGAAAATCAAAGGGCCCATGCTGTTTGCAAAATTCAAGCAAACCCTGAACGGTCTGGCAGAAGTTGGAAAAGTCAGAGGCTTTCTTGGCGATTGATTTCAGAGAGTGGAGAAAGCGATTCGGGGTTCGGGATTTTTGGTCGGGTTGGATGGGATGGTCGATGGGGTGTGCCGGCTGGTTTTCCGCGTTATGCTTTCCGTCGAGAGGGTTGGTCTTGCTGACGGCGTTTTTATGAATTGAATAGTTTTTGTGTTTTATGACAACTATCGTACCACACAAACGCAGTCTATCAACCTAGTTCTTTTAAAAAGTCGCATTATATAGGAATAAAAACAAATAGATTTTCCCTCATAATCAAAGGGAATCACTCATCTTCGCCACGCTGGTCGAATAATTTTCATTTTGAATTTGTTTTGGGACCGATTGTTTATTGGGCTTCGATTCCAAAAAATTGCGGGAACGTCGCATGTAATTCACGCATTAATTTAATTTGCAGAATTGAGATTTGAGTATTCTCGAGAATTGCTGAAGCCGGGCAGTACTCACCCACGGAGGCGGTCTTTGGGTGTCGATGAAGCGCTTAACCGGCTTGGGGGCGCAAATTCTCGTTCGGAGGGCGGGCCTCGCGGCCTAAGAGCTGTGATTCCTGCAGCAGTGCCTGCGGCTTGCTGGTTTGGAGGTGGCTGGTGGGGAGGTCGGCGGGCCCTGGGCTTGTGGGAAAGGGGCTTGGGTGGGGCCGGGCCAGCGGGCTGGCTCCGGGAAAGCGGCAGCAGGCTTCCGCAGTCCAAGGTTACGGCAAGCCGTAACTGGGGGAGGGCTGGTGGGGAGAGGGCCGACCGGGAGGTCGGCGGG
>JAIXPW010000067.1 GCA_027485995.1 Verrucomicrobiaceae bacterium | reverse complement strand
GTAGGAGGTGTAGCGCTTGGCGATGCCGAACTTGTCGCCGACCTCGTCCAGCTTGGACTGGGTCCGCTGGCAGATGGCGTACATGTTCACGCCCTTGAGGCGTTGATAGATGGGGATGAACTCGGCTCCGAAGCCGAGGCCGACGATGGCGATGTTGATGTCACTCATGGGAGATCGTGGATAGGGGATGGGAGATCGTGGGTTTCAGATGAAGAGTTTCTGGAGGAAATCGAGGCCGCGCGAGGCGAACTCGTCCTGGCTGGCGGTGAAGCGTTTCCAGATGCAGACGGCACCGGCAAGGTCGCGGTTGTCGGGGGTGAAGGACTCGATGACGATGGAACCGCTGTAGTTGATCTCGCGCAGGGCATCACGGAAGTCCGTCCACGGGGTGAGGCCGGTGCCGGTGACGCCGCGATGGTTCTCACTGACCTGGACGTGGATGAGGTCCTTCCCGGCATGGCGGATGGCGTCTCCGAGGTTGGACTCCTCGATGGTCATGTGAAAGGTGTCGATCATCATCTTTGCGGCCGGATGATCGATGTCGCGCACCATCCGCACGGCGTCGGCGGCGGTGTTGACGAGGTCGGTTTCAAAACGGTTGATCGGCTCGATGGCAAGGGCGAGACCACGGTTGCCAGCGGCGACGGCGGCGGTGTGGAGTTCCGACACGGCGAGATCCCATTCGCGCTGACGTTCAGCCTCGGGAAGCTGCCGGGCCTTTCCGACCCGCGAGTACATCGGTCCGGCGATGAACTCGGCCCCGAGCGCCGAGGCGATGTCCATCAGCGAGGCCAGATAGCCTTGGGTGGAGGTTCGGACGGATGGATCCGGATCGGTCAGGTCGCGACCGGGTCCGAAGGCTCCGCAGACGTGCACCTTCAGCCCTGTGTCGGCAATGACCGGGGCGAGCGCGGCGGCATCGATCAGGGCGGCGTCCTCGACGGGCAGTTCGATGGCTCCGAAGCCGAGCGCGGCAATCCTCTCGATGAGGGCGGTCTGGGACGAATCAAAGGGAGATGTCCAAAGCCAGGTGCTGGCTCCAAAGGTGGGTTTCATGCGGAAAAGTGAGCTTACTCATTCGGCCTCGGACGGCTTGTAGAAACCCGGCAAGCTTCGGTAGATTTGCGACTTCTCCAATGCCTATTTCGGGGGCTCGCGGCCTTGCATCCATCCTGTCTCGGGGTCAATCTGATGGCTGAAAATGGAGGATCATCCGACAGCATTGATGCAGCCGTGTCCGCATCTGCCGGATATCGGGTCATCGCGTTTTCCCGCGTCGGCACTGGGAGCCTTCCGCGAGGGTCCTCGGGGTGGTGATTTCTATGAATTGGCTCTTCGCTGTGCGCAGTCGAGGTGGCTGGAGGGCCTGCCCGCCCAGGCCCTGCTGATGCTGAACCGTGCGATGGGGGCGAGGCTGGATGCGGCTATCGACCACGATCTCCTGATGCGGCATCCCCTGCCGTATCGGGCGGTTGGCTGGATCCTGAGGCATGGCGGGGCGGGTGGATTTCTCGGAAATCCGAGGCGGCATTTCCAGCACCTCGCAACCCGGATGAGCGGGCATGACCCGGAGCGCAGAACCGCCCGGGCCTGGGCCTGTTGGGAACTGGCCAGGCGGGTCAATCCGGACTGGCCGCCTGACCTGGACCAACTCGAAAGTGAGTCGCTCACCGAGCCATGCCTTGAGCAGATCGAACACGACCTCTCCACGCATGGGCTGCGGGGAGAGGTCGGAGAATGGCGGCTGGCCTTGAGTGAGGTTTAGGCGAACACATCCATGACCGGAGTGCCCTTGTCGGCGATCTTGAAGGGTCGCGTCGAGGGCGACATCACGATCATGTTCCAGGGAAGGCCGAGGGCCTGGGCGATCGTGGCGTTGAAGTCCTGCACGGTGACCAGCTTGTCCTTGACCTTGCTTCCGGTGGCATCGCTTTCGCCGTGCTTGTAACCACCCTTCACGCCGCCACCTGCGAGGAGGCAGGAGAAGGCGGATGGATGGTGGTCGCGACCGTTCTTGTGCTCCACGTTGATCGCAGGTGAGCGACCGAACTCGGTGGCCACCACGACAAGCGTTTCCTTGAGCTTGCCACGTTTGTCGAGGTCGCTGATCAGGGCCGCATAGGCCTGATCGAACTCCTTGCAGCGGCCCTCGATGGCCGTGAAATTGTCATAGTGGGTGTCCCAGCCACCGAGCTGGACTTCGACGAAGCGGACATCGTGCTCGATCAGGCGGCGGGCCAGCATGCAGCCCTGGGCAAAGCGCCCGGAGCCATAGAGTTCACGGGTGGCTTGGGTTTCCTGGCTCAGATCGAAGGCCTTGAGGTCCTTGCTGTTCATCAGCCGGATCGCCTCACGATAGAGGTCCTCGTAGGCCTTCACGTCGGCATTCGGATACTTGCTGTGAAACTTCTGGTTGAGCTTGTCGGCGAGGGCCAGGCGTCGATCAAAGTCCTCCTTCGGCACTTCACCAGGGCGCTTGGAGTCCTGCAGGCCTTCCGAGGCATTGCCGATGGGCGCGGCGGAGTACTTCGCCCCGAAGAATCCACCGCCGGAATGGTCGGCCGAGGTATCGATCGCCACAAATCCCGGGATCTCCTTGTTGATGCGGTCGCCGAGTTTCAGCACCCAAGAGCCGAGCGAGGGATGCTTGATGGTGCCCCGCATCGGATAGCTGGTGTGCATGATGTAGGCGCCCTGCTCGTGGGCTCCCTGGGTGGAGTTCATCGAGTTGATGACCGTCACCTTGTCCATGATCGCGGCGGTCTTCGGCAGGTGCTGGCCGACGAAGATGCCATCCGCCTTGGTCGGGATCGCCTCCATGGGACCCATGACGTCCTTCTTCTTCGGCTTGGGGTCGAAGGTGTCGAGGTGGCTCATCCCGCCGTTCATGTAGAGATAGATGATGTACTTCGCCTGCGAGCTGGCACTGGCCCCGGCGCTGGCGGGCGCGGCGGAGGCCACGGAATTTCCGAACATCGGAAAGAGGTGCACGCCCAGGTAAAGGCGGGCGGCATTGGACATGAAACGACGGCGGGTGAATTCGTCGTGGCTGTTGAAATCGGATGGGTTCATTGCAGGAAAAGGAATTCGGATGACATCACAAGGGATGAGACAATGTTACGGTAGCCGTTCTGCTTCGAGGCCTTCACCTCGTCGAGCATCCAGCCCATCTCCTCCTCGCTCGGCGGCCGGCTGAGGATGGCGATGTAGAGGCGGCGGATTTTCTCCGCGTCGGTGCTGGCCCCTTCGAGGCTCTTGTAGAGGTGGGCGTTCGGGTTGTTGACGAGCTGGCGCTGGACGAAGCCGTTCATCAGCGAGAGCACCTGTCCGACATTCGGTTCCACACTGGAGGCGTCCACCACCTCGCGGTCCGACTGCCCGAACAAGTAAAGAAGATGATCCCGAGGGGCTGGCGAGGGCAGCTCCGAAGCGCGGACCTGGGCATCCTTGTTGTAGGTTTTCACGGCATTCATCATCATGCTGTCGCCACCACCGCCCCCACCGCCGCTCTTGATGTCGGCGACGAACTTATTGAAGTAGGCACGAACCTCGCCTTCGGATTTCAGCTCCAGAACCTCCTTGGAGAGCTGGGTCATCGTTTTCTTGCCAACGAGCACCGGCTTTCCACCGACAAAGATCCGGTCGTCCAGGGTGCGGCGCGGCTTCTTGTCCGGATCTCCGCCTGCGAGGGTGATCAGGGAGTCCCAGATCTGTTCGGAATTGAGACGGGTGATCTTCCGTCCATGGAAGTCATCTCCGCCATCGACGACGGAGGTGTCGGGATTGGTGGCGAACTGGTAGGTGCGGGTGGAAAGCAGGACCTTCTGGAATGCCCGCTGGTCATACTGGAGCTCCATCATCAACTGCTCCAGGTAGGTCATGAGTTCCGGGTAGTTGGTCTTGGCTGGCGCGACGTAGATGTCGGCCGGTTCATAGACCGCTTTGCCCATCACGCGCTTCCAGAGACGATTGGCGATGTTTCCGGCGAACTGGGTCCCGGTTTTGGAGGTGAACCAGTCGGCCAGTTTCGCGCGGCCGTCGTTGTCGTCCTTCTTGTCGGACATGCGGACCCCTTTTCCGAAGGGGGTCTTCGCGCCGATGATGTCACCCGGCTTTCCATCCCGGTATTGGTAATCGGAAGGGAGTTCGATGCGACCGGCGCCACCGCCGGAAAGGCTCATCCCATAGACCCGGTCCCAGATCACCTGGGCCATGCCGTATTCCGGAGAGCGGAGGCCATTGCCTTTGACCATTTCATCCCAGAGAGGCCTCATCAGGTCCTGGCGAACCGTTCCCTGACCATGGGTGAAGGCGGCGAGTTCGTAGAAATCGTGCCGATCCGGTCCATCGAAGGGATCGTCGTGGCATTGCGAGCATTCCATGCGCGACCCGAGGAAGATCCGCATCGAGTTGGCCAGGTTGTCCAGAGGCATGCCGCGGTCGCGGGTGTAGTAGCCCACGGCGGCGGACTTCGGATCCCAGCCATCGCCCTCGGCGGAGATCATCTGATGGACAAACTGATCCCACGGCATGTTGTCCGCGACCGCATTCCGGACCCAGTTGCGATAGGGCTCGTTGTTGGCGGTGCTGCCGATTTTTCCATCGGCGAGGCGCAGCAGATCGAAGGTCCAGTTCGCGAGGTGACTGGAGTAGCCGGGAGAGTCCAGCAGGTAATCGACCAGCTGCTGCCGCTTTCCAGCTTCCGAAATCTCCAGGAAGGCCCGGGCCTCCTCGGCGGTTGGAATCCGACCGATGGCCACCAGAAACGAGCGCCTCATGAAGGTGGCGTCGTCCGTGACCGCCGGCACCTCAAGCTTCTGGCGGCGGTACCAGGTGGCGACATGCTGATCGATCGTCAGCGCGGCTTTCTTGATGAATGCAGGATCATCCTTGGGCGCTTTGCTGCCTTGGGCAGCAGCAAAAGGCAAGGTGACCAGCAGGCAAAGGCCGCTCATGGCCCAGGCAGGTAAAGGTCTCATGGGATTTTTTGGGTTTTCGAAACGTAGGCATCCAATCCCGTTCCGTCAACGCGCTGTTACGAAACGATGTAAGTTCCTATTTCAGAGCAATCGCATGCCATCCGGTTCGATCCGGATCACCCGCTTCCGGAACAGCGCCCCGGAGGCCTCCTTGAAGGCCCGCTTGCTGACCCCGAGGGCCGCGTGGATTTCGGCGGCCGGGGCGACGTCACTGAGTGCCCACCAGCCCCCGCGCGACCGGATTTCCTCGAGGATGCGGGTTTCCAGTTCGGAAATTCTCTCCCGACCCGGAGGCTCCAGGCTGAGGTCGAGCTTGCCGTCGTCGCGCACGGTGACGACGTAGCCCTTCGTCCGCTCGCCGGCACGCAGGCGGCGGAAGACTTGATTGGCGAAAAGCAGCCCGGTGTGCTGGCCGTTCACGATGGCCTTGTAGCCGAGCTCGGTCTTTCCATAAAGCAGTAGGTCCACCGCGTCCCCTTCCCGGTAGGGCGGCGGGGTTTGATCGAGGTAGCGCGGCAATCTTCGACTCGCCACAATGCGACCGGTTTCCTCATCAACGTAACAGCGCACGACATACGAACGACCGATTTCCAGACGGTCCTTCTGTTCGCGGAACGGCACCAGCAGGTCCTTCGGCAGGCCCCAGTTGAGAAAGGCCCCGACGTTGGTGATGGCGACCACTTCCAAGTAGGCGAACTCGCCCGGCTTCACCAGCGGCTCCTTCAGCGTGGCCACTGGACGATCTTCGGAGTCGCGGTAAAGGAAGACGTCGATCTCCTCGCCGAGCTGCCATTTCCGCGGCATCTCCCGACGCGGCAGCAGGATTTCCCCGAGGTCGCCGCCGTCGAGAAAGATCCCGAAGGATTGCTCCCGGAGGGCTGTCAGCTTCGCGCGCTCACCAATCAATGCCATGCCCGATCCTTCCGTGAAATCGTCCGCCGCGTCGATCATTCTCCGTCGAGCGGACCTGGGCAACGGTCGCGCAGGCGGCATTCTCCACAGAATTCGCCAGGAAACAGCTCATCCGCCCAGCCGGTCAGGGCTTCATGTCTTCAGGTTCGGCCAGCGGATGAAGGCCCGCCTGTCATCCGCGATGACCTAGAAGTAAACGCACTCACTCCGCGGGTTCGCCCACGTGGTGTATTCCACGTCAATCGGCAGCAGCAGTGAGCGGGCGTCGGTCGGGATGAAGGTCAGGGTCCCGGCCGGGACCATGCGGGGGTACATCGCGGCCAGTTGAAACCACTCGTCGAAGCCATAGCTCGGCCACTCGGAGAACCGGATGGGACGCTCGCCCAAGCCAGGGATCCTCGCGGTTTCAGGCAATGTGCCTTTTCGCCAATGCCAGATGAAACACTCGATCAACTCCCGCACTGGAATTCCGCCCTTCCCGCCGAAGTGTCCGCCGAGAATCGGACGGTAGCGGACCTGTTTGGTGAGGTCGGAATTGTAGTAACCCGGCACCCTCCACAGTCCCAGATCCAGGCGAGCCATTGCTTCCGTTCTGGCGATTTCACTCGAGACCTCGTTCATCCGATCCGTATCAATCACCGTGACCAGCGTGTTCTTTTCCTCCAAGGCGAGAAAGCGCCAGAACCCGCCCGGGCTGTAACGGATGGATGAACTCTTCATCAGGTGGATCTCCCAGCCCAACCCAGTCAGTTCCGGGATGAGGAAGTCCAGATCCGCTGCGAGATAGAGCCGGAATGTCACCTCTGGATGCCGTTCAATCGCCTCGCGGGTATGCCGGACCAAAGGCTCGATGTAGCTCTTCCATGGCGCAAATCGTTTCACTAGGCCCATCCTCTTGGCGTCGATCAGCATCTCCCGCGTCGGCTTGGGGAGGTCAGGATCCTTCCGGTTCACATGCTTCCAGAACAAGGTGGCGCTCACCACATGTCTCGTGGCGGCGCTCTCCCCAACTCCCGAGGCTGGCGGCCTATCTGCTGCAATCACTCTCTCGACTCCAAACCACTGCTCAAACTCCTCTCTCTCCGCCTCTGAAACCCCGGCGCGGTATTGATCAAGCAGGTCATCATCCAAGACGGGAAAAATGTCGGTCCAGCTCATGATGGGTGAACGGATTGCAGTTTGATGGAAAAGATCAAGACCGTCCTGAAGTCGAGTCAAGGCGGTTCTTTGGCGCAAACAACGATTCATTCAGGCAAGCTCCCGCTTGCTTCCGGTGGTGCGCTTCGGCTGGTTGCTCTGGACCGCCCGGCGGACCGGCGCTCAACGAGATTGAGCCGGCTTGAACACGTCGGACGAAAGTGGAGATGGATCAGTCGTGCATGAACTCTGGACTGCTGGCGGCTGCCGTCGGGCCCCGGCCTCAGATGCAGCAGTTCTTCAGTTCCCAATTCCACGTCGAGTGGTGAGGGAACTGCAAGGTCTCCTGGCGCTGGCGACATGGCCGTCCCTTGTCAATCTGTTAGGATGACTGGAGGTGTAACTCCGAAATGTTTGGTCATTGGGTCGGAGTATCACTGGAGTCATTCTCCAGCAATCTCGGAGACAAGCCTGCGAGCCAGCCAGCGAGTTCGGCAGCGGCGCGGGTTTCGGGAAGCCTGTCGAGGTCGGCGAGATCCCAGCGATAGACGTTCTTGTAGCCGTCCCAGGCACCGATCGCTCCGGTGCGGCGCATCCACTGGCCGGCGGCGCGGTTTTCCAGAAGCGCGTGGCCGACGAGGGTGGTGATCCCGGCACGGAAGGCGGTGACCCACATGATGGCGAGCATCAGCGTGCCAATGCCGCGACCATGATCGCGATCAAGCACGGTGGCGGAAATTTCGGCCTCGTCCGGGTTCTCAGGATCGCGCCACCAGCTTGAGGCGGCCATGGGCGTGAACTCGGTGCGGGCCGGATCATAGACGGTCCAAATTTCGTGGTTTCCGGGATCAACCTTCAGCAAACGATCCAGCATGCGCTCGCCGATGAGTTCACCGGTCTGTGTCCAGAAGCGATGATACCGCGCCTCAGGAGAAAGCCGTCGGTAGGCCTCCGCCACCAGCCCGCGATCCTCGGGCACCAGGCGTCTGGCACGGACCGGCGTGCCGTCACGCAGGACGAGGTCGAGGGGTTCGCTGAAGAGAGACATGGATGAGTCTCGCAGCTCCGGGATGGAATGGCGAGGTGATCTAGGGAACCGGCTGGATCCGCAGGCGGAAAAACAGTTTCGGTTTCGCCAGAAGGGCAGGATCGATGACGCGGACGCCGACGCGCTCCAATCCGCCCGGCAAGATCTCGCGACGAGTGCTCCATTGCACGGTGCTGCTTCCTGACTGCCAGGTGCCGAGGCCGTCTGAAACCTCCACCCCATACCTCAGTCCGCTGGCTGTGTAATCGATGCCGATGCTGCCACTGCCTCCCGCGAGCTGCGGAAACACGAACTCCGGATTCGCGGAAGGGACTTGAACCATGGACACCGCCGGCACCCCGGAACCAGACACAGGATCGCTGCCGGTGGCATACTCAAGAAGGTCGGAGGCCCCGTCCAGATCCGCATCCTGGGAACCATCGGACATGCTGACGGCACCCAGTTCCGCCACCTCCCAGGCATCTGTTAGATGGTCTCCATCAAGATTGGGCGTGACCGCAGGAGAGGCTGTTAGAAACGCGGAGGCAGGTTTCTGGTTGTCGTAGCTGGCCTTGATCCAATTCGCGGACCGTGCGCTCTGCGACAGACGGACCTCATCGAGCGTGCCGGGAAAGAAGTTCGGGGTGTTTGTTTCCATGCGACCGATGTAGGCGGCATTGGCTTGGGCGGTTCGGAGGCTGCCGGCGAAGGCCACAGAACCGGACTGCACGCCATCGACATAAACACGAGCGGTCGTCCCGTCCCAGGTGCCGCAGACGTGATGAAACTCTCCATCGTTGACGACCGCCGTGCTGACCAAATTGGCATTCGCAGTGGCGTTGAATGGAATGAACTCGACCTTTCCCGCATTCACGCGGAACTGCCAGACACGGCCTGCTGGGCTGCCGGGTTTGTCCTTGCTGAGAATCGAGTAGATGCCGGTGGAGGTCGATGAGATCTTGATCCAGGCCTCGACGCTGATGAACGAAGGGTTCAAGGCGGAGGCATTCGGGATCGTCACGGTGGACGTCGTGCCGTTGAAGGCGGCGGCCTTCGGGATGACCGAGGTGCTTGCGTCTGCCATCGCGGTGCTGGTGCCCGACAAGGCATTCGGAGAAGAGTCCGTCTGGAAGCCGAGGCTTTGATTGAGATGCCACACGCCGCCGAAGCCGCTGCTCCAGGTCGCAGCACGAGCGGTCGTGGTGAGTGCGGCTTCGCCCGATTTTCCCCACCAGATGCGGAGCTTCGATTGAGCTGTTAGAGAAGGCACCCTGACCCAGATGAACGAGGTGCCCGACTCATCCCAGGTCTCGATTTCATGGCTATAAAGCAAGGAACCATCCTCGGAGGTGAAGGCCAGATCCGCGCCGCCGGAGGATCGCATCTGGGCATACGAAAACCCGGGCACGTTCGTGGAATCGAGCCGGACCAGCAGCGGGAATCCGCTCAGCGTTTCTCCTGCCGTGTAGCCGCTTGCCGTGATGAGCGCGGTGCGTGCCCAGGTCGCCAGCGCGCGATCCGCAGCGAGCGTGCCGGCTGATGACCAGGTCGATCCGTAGGCATTCGTGGCGCGGAAACGAAACGCCTTCGCGCCCGACGCAACCGGCAAGGAGGGCGAAACCAAGCCGCCCAGCGGCCGTGATCCGAGATCGACGGACTGCTGCCACGCAGACGCATTCGTGCCGCCATCCGTCGGGCCCATGAACAGGGTGACGCTGGCGCTTTCCCCAATCACCGGGTCCAGCGTACCTTGAAAAGTGGCGGATCCTCCGTAGCCCGACGCGCTCCCCACCGCGATCAGCGGAGTCAGCGGACGGGTCGTGAAGGACCAGACACGACCCGGCGAAACCGCGCCGCTCGCATCAACGGAATCGATCCGCCAGAAATAACCGGTCTCACTCGCGAGTGCGCTAGGTGCAAAAGTCGCCGAGTTCACCCGACCCCGATACTCGGCGGACGAAAGGTTTGCCGATTCCACTGCGGTTCGGTTCGTGCCGAAGTAAACATCGTGCTGCACGGCCTCGATGCCAGCGGTCCAGGTCAGGCTGGCTGGAGGAAGGGTCGGCACGGACAGGTTGGCGGGAGATGGAAGCACCGCCGAGTTGGAGACATGGTAGTCCAGGATGTGAAGCGGCGTGGGACCGGTGCCGCTGACGTTGGTTTCCTGGGCATAGAGCGAGAGGATGCGGTCCTGATCCCAGCGGCTGGTGTCGGTGACGAGGTTCACGCTGACTGCCTTTCCTTCGGGAAGGGCACCTCCAACGAGGTTCAGGGTGGACCAGGTGTTCCAACTGGTGGCGGGCGAGACCTCGGGATTCGCCGACGGGCTGGCGGTGGCGATCTTCAAATTACTAGCATCGCCGTACATCAGGAAAAGCCGGCCATCGTCGTCCGCTGCCAGCTTGGCGCGTGAGCCGGTCAGGGTGGTCGGGTTCCGCCGCCAGATGCCGTCGGTGCCACGCCAGTAGTGGTGGAAACGGGACTTCGAGGTGACGGCCTGATTGAAGGCTTGATTCGGCTCGGCGTCCGGGAGGTGCCAGGCGACGACATGCACTCGACCCTGCCGGTCGGTGGTCATCGCCGAGTTGTTGATGTAGTTCCGGCTTTGGGGGATCGACCAACCGATGATGCCGGGCGAGTTCACCCCGATGAAGCTGCTGCCCGCGACGGCGATCTGCGCGCCCAGTTGGTTCTTCCACGTGCGTCCGACGTCGTCGCTGTAGGCATACATCAGGTCGTGGTTGCTGGAGGCATCGGGCGTTTCCCGCCAGCACCAGGTGGCATGAAGGCGGCCGGTGGAATCAAAGACCGTCATGTCGAAGTAGGCGTTTCGATCGGTGCCCGAGGCGAAGGTGCCGGTGTAGGAGCCGCTGCGGGTCGTGTATTGGCCGACGGTGGTCCAGGTGCCGGTGGTGCCGCTGTATTCATAGAGCATCTCGTCACCCCCTCCGGAGCCGCCGAAGCGGTAGGTGAAAAGCAGTTTTCCCGATGGCGTGGGAATGAAGCGCGGATAGGTCACCTGGGTCTGCGCGGTGCTGCCGTTCAAGCGGTCCCGCGTCGGGCCGAACATCGAGGCGTTCCAGGCGGTGGTCGTCGGTTGGTTGGCCAACCCGGCAACGGACGCACGGTATTTCAACGTGGCTCCGTGATGATCGAAGGAAAGATGGATCGTGCCATCCTCCGCGCAGATGCCGAGCACCACGTCGTTGTGGGAATCGACAATCGTGAAATCGTAGTCGGTGAACGTGAAGGTCTGCCAGGTTCCCCCGGGCAGCGGCCGACGTCCGACCGACACCCGACCAATGTTGCGGGTGCCATTGAAGAAGCTCTGGTAGTAGGCGGCATACTGCCAGCCCTTGTAGGTCACCACCCCGTCCTGCTGGAAGGTCACGCCATGGACCGTGGTGACGCCGAAGGTGACAGTGGGAAAATTGTAAGCTTGGGAATCGACGATCGAGTCACTCACCAAAACGCCGTCCGCTGCCCGGAGGATGGAGCCGAGTGAAAGCAGCCCGAGGGCGGTGAGGATGATGCTGCGAAGACGCATGGGTGAAAGGTCCGTGTGGAAGCGGAGCGCCGGGTGGGTTTGTGTCGTTGGCGGGAAAAGTCCAATGCCAACAACACGCATAGCTAGACTGGAACTCAGGGCGGGTCAATGACGCGAAGGGGTGACATCGTCCACCCCATCGCTGCATTGACGGCCAGCCAACCGAAGCACAAGGTCGTCAGCTGATGAGGAAGCACCTCCTTTTCCTGTGTTCGCGCAACAAGCTGCGCAGTCCCACCGCCGAGGCGATCTTCGCGGATCATCCGGCGGTGGAGGTCGACTCCGCCGGGCTCAGCAGCGATGCCGAGGTGCCGGTTTCCCTGGAACAGATCGAATGGGCCGACCTGATCCTGGTCATGGAGCCGGTGCATCGTCGGAGACTGAACCAAAAGTTCGGTCGGGCTCTGGCCGGCAAGCAGGTCGTGGTGCTCGACATTCCGGACCGTTTCGACTTCATGGAGCCGGCGTTGATTGAGTTGTTGACGCAGCGCTGTGGGAAGTACTTTCCACCAACTTAAACATTCATGATGAAGGTGATATCCCGAACGCTGGCTTGTCTGAGTTTACTCGTCCTGAACCAATGTCAGACGCGCGAAATCCACGAGACGCATGGCCCCATCTTTCGTGAAACCCTGGTTCAGACGCTGCGGAAAGCAACGACGGTCAGGATCGAGGAACATTCCTCTCCAGGCGATTTTCCTGATCGGAAACTGTCCGAATCCAGGCCGGACATTCACTACGGAAACTCGACGTTGAGTCCGGACACCAGGAGTGCATTCCTCAATCGGGTGGAAGCTCTGAGTCCCGTTAGCTCAGGTGGCTACGCGATGTGCCTTCCGGAGTTCCATCACACCCTTCGATTCTACGAGAGGGAGAAACTGATCAGCACGATGAAGGTCTGCTTCGAATGCGAGATCATCAACTGGGACGCATGCAGGCTGAAGTGCCCGGATGATTTGTTCAAGGTTCTCGATCTCGTCGTCACCGAGGCGGGACTTCGTCCAAAGCGGGACTGGAAAGCCTTGGCGAAAGGCGCTTCTACCTCTTCGCAGGAGCATTGATGATGCCCAATCTAAGCCGTGCGGCAGCGCGGAAGTAGCTCAAGTTTGCAACTTGAGTGTGGGGTGGATCTTCATTCGTGGGACGAGTTGACCATTCACCCTGACACCTCGATTTCTTAAAACCGGGCCTCAGAGGATGAGGGGAAGCCTTGAGAGAACCGGCCCCTCCTCTGGTCACAAGTTGCAAACTTGTGCTACCGCTTCGCCGGGGCCTCGATGATGCCTTCCTCGGTCTCCTGCTTGAGGCGGAGTTGGCCGCAGGCGGCGTCGATGTCGTGGCCTTTTTCGAGACGCAAGGTCGCGGAGACACCAGCGTTTTTAAGGATGTCCCGGAAGGCGCGACACTGATGTTCCGACGGGCGTTTCCACTCGAGACCCTCGACGGTGTTGTAGGGGATCAGGTTGACCTTGGCCTTCAGGCGTCGCGCGTGCATCGCGAGGATGCGGGCCTGATCGAGGTCATCGTTCACGCCTTCGATGAGGATGTATTCCAG
>JAIXPW010000212.1 GCA_027485995.1 Verrucomicrobiaceae bacterium | reverse complement strand
CCTATCTGATGATCGCCATCCTCCACAAGCAGCTCAAGCTGCCCGGTACACTCCACAGAACTTTGCAGGTTTTGAGCGTTCATCCGTTCGAAAAAGTGCATCTAAATGAGCTACTTACGGAAATCGACCACAGAACCTTCATGAATCAAGATTCTAACCAATTGGATTTGTTTTAGTTACAACCGGACGCCCGTGTCCTGAAATACAAACCACGAAATTCACGAAAATCAGGCAGTTCCGAAACGCTTCAGACTCATTCATCAGGTGACTGAGAAGATGGCGATGATGGCTTCTGCTTTCGTGCTTTTCGTGACTTTAGTGGTTTCTCATTTTCCTGTTAAGGCTCATGCGTTTGTCGAGTCAGGTGATCTGTTCAAATCGGACCTCACCTTTATGGAGTATCCCACTTTCCAGAATCCTGCAGCGCAGTCCGCCTCGCCCCTTCATCAGCTTTTCCGTGCCGGGCGTCCCGCAGGCCTCGTCCATCCAGTGGCAGGGACTGCATTCCTGGGAGCCTTCCAGTAAAAGTCCATCGAGCCGAAAGCGCTTTCCGATCAAGGCATTCAGATCCACCCCCTCGACCACCACATTGCGGCGGAATGACGACGCGGGCAGAGCCGGATTCATGGCGTGAAACTGCACGGCCTTCACCACCGCTAGGTCGATGAAGGTGATCTGGCCCTTGTAGTCGTCCTTGAAGTCAAGAAAGCGGTCGCCCTCGATACCCCGACCCGCGAGAAGTTCGAGAGCATCATGCTCCACGACCAGATGCTCGCCGGGCGGCATGCCGTGATGACCGAAGTAGTTGTGGCCCGGTGAGGTGTATAGATGATGAATCGTCGGCAAGGGGAGGGGAGTTTGAAGTTTTCAGTTTTCAGTTTGAAGGGTAGGGCGCCGGAAGGGCCTTTGGAACTTGGAACTTGGAACTTGGAACTTAGTCGCCGAACAGCGAGTACTTCAACAGGGCCTGCTTCGTTTCCGGGTTCCAGTAGCCGAAGGCGGCTTTCCAGTCCCACAGCGTCCAGGGAATGTTGCGGTTCTGAGCCGCGACTCTCACATCGCGACTGTAGCGGCGGCGGCTTTCAAGGTCGGCCACGTGATGGGAGCCGAACTCGCCGAGGTGGACCGGCCGACCGAAGAATTTCGACCACGCGATGGCATCATCGAGGATGCGTTCAACTGCCTTCGCTGAGCAGGGATTCTCCGCTGCGGGGGATGTGTTGTAGGCTTCGATCCACGCGGCCCGTTCGAGACTTTCTTTCAGGGACGCTGGCAGGCTCACCGGTCTGGCGGGCGGGCCGGGATAGGTGATGCCCTTGAGATCGGTCAGTCCCACCCAGTTCGCGCCTTGATGGGTGAACTCGAAGGGATCGTAGCAATGGAGGCTCACCAGAAGATTGCGATCACTTTCCGGAAGCACCAAGCGATCGAGCGCGGAAGTCGTGGCCCATTGCGCGGGGCTGACGAGGATGGTTCGCTTTGGATTCGTGCGGCGGATGACCTGAATGGCGTCTCCAAACACGCTCGCGAGCGCCGGACCATCGAGCTTGCTGTTAGGCTCATTCAACAATTCGAACGATAGCGATGCCGGCCAGTCCTTGAAATGATCGGAGATGAGCGTCCAGCCTTTCAGGAACTCGCCGCGCCGACCCTCGGGATCGCGGCAGAGATCGTCGAAATGCTGCCAGTTCAGGATCACGCGCAGGTGTTTTGAGATCGCGTGGCGAAGCATCGGTTCGATCTCCGCGAGGAAGGCCGGGTCGATCTTGCCATCCTTCATCCGATGCTGCCAGGCGACCGGCACGCGAATGTGGTCGAAGCCCTCGGCTGCGATCTGATCGAGGTCCTGGAGCTCATACTTGATGCCCCACCCACCGGGAGGCGACTCCCAGTTGTTTCCAAGGTTCACGCCACGCCGGAGCTGGGCGGCGGTGGCGTGAGCCGGCGTGTCACCGGTGATGGGTTTCAGGCCGACATGACCGACGGGCACAGCGGCGCGGACATGGAGGTGCAGGGTCACCGGTTCTCCGGCTTTAACCGGCAGGCTCTGTGTCAGCGGTCGACCGTGCCATGAGGCGGCGAGGTGCTTTCCCTGGAAAGGCTCCGCTCCGGGGAAAGGCCAGGCCGTTGAATCGGGATAAGGTCGCCAGGGAGATTCCCATCCGGCCGGTTGTGGTCCCTTGTGCTCTTCGAATCCGCCGTTTTCCAAGGTCGTGCCCGTCGCTGTTAGATCGTCCCACAGCACTTCCTGCTGCTGGAGCACGCCCGGCCGGGCCTCGCCCCATGGACCGTTGAGGTCGAGTTCGAGCGTGCCGGTATGGGTTGGGATGAAGGAAACGCTGACCTCCGTCCAGCGCCACCAATGGATCGGGAAGCGAATGTCTGTCAGACGCTCGCGCTTTTCCGGGGTGGGTTCCCAGTAGCCCGGAACGGCCTCGCCTTGGGAGACGCGAACGGACTTGATCGGCGGAGAGCCGTCGGGCACTCGCAGGAACAGTCGCGCCGACGAAGGCAGATGCGGCACGGTCTCCTCCGCGAAGATGGCGGAAGTGAGCAGCAGGAGGAAAGCAATCGTGCGCATGGTCATTCGTTGCCGGATTTTCATCGCGGGTGCAAGCGCGGGAAGGTTGGGACTGATCAGGCAGGCTTGAGCCAATCAAGGCTCGGCGAGACGAACGGTCACAGAGAACCCCGACCTTCATCAGGGCGCTTTCAGGATCTTCTCGAAATGGGGCAGGGCCGATTGAAAGATCGTCCGGTGACCGATGGCAGAGGGATGCTGGCCATCACAGGTCTCGATGTTGAGGGTGCCGAGATCGACGAGATAAGTGTGAGCGTCCTTGCTGGTTTGGAGATAGGTATTCACCGCTGCACTTACTTCAGCGCGGGCTTTTCCGGAGACGGGGATCATGACAACGATCCTGGTGGCGGGGCTTGTGCGGAGCCTGAGCTTGGTGAGGGCGTCGATGACAGGCTCGGGTTTCGGCGCGCCGTTTTCTCCGAGGTTGATGAGGGCGATGTTGGGACAAGGCACCAGCTTCCCACCTGTTAGACGTGAAGTGGTGCTGGTCATTTGGTCAAGGAGGTCAGCCACGGGTGGATTGTTGCCTCCGCCGCCGCGCCAGGCATAGCCCCCGAAGGCGAGGCGGGATTCGCGGTAGCCGAAGTGCTGGGCCAGAAGATAGCCGTAGCTGGCGCGGGCATCATCGGACGCGGCCCAGAGGTCGTTGGCGGGGCGGCCCTGATTGGCTGTTAGAGCGGCCCCGTCGCCGGATAGGATGGAGTCGCCGAGGTTGAGCCAGACTGGCGAGGGCTTTGGATCGGCCATGATCTTGCCTCCAGGCTCAAGTGAAAAGCTGTTGAGGGTGAGTGCATTCACTGGCACATCGCCATGGAAGCGATCCTCAAAGGGAGAGAGACCTTTCACGTAGAAGTCGATGACTGGATCGGCGACGGAATCGGAGAGGGTGATGGAAGTTTCTCCGGCCTTCAGCTGATGGGTCTGGACCGGGCCCTTGTTGACGCTCCAGGCGATGATGGGAAAGCGGGTTGGGGAGGAGTAGTTGAGAAGTGATGTGTCGACGTTGACCCCGACAAATTTGGTGTTGGTAAAGGCGAGCTTGAACGAGGCTCCGCAGACGGGAGTGGCAATGCCGTTGGTATTTCGGATCCAATTCAGTGGAGAAAGACCCGCGAGGACCTCAGGATCCCGGGCATGGACAATCCATCGTGGGGGAGGACCGGGATCGAGGCGGCCATTGTTGGACGCATCGTGGTCCGAAGATGAATAGACAATGATCGGGGGAGCCTTGAAAGAAAGCAAGCCCTCTGATCCCAGCCACTTGAGGCAGGCTGCCTGCCAGGCATCCCAAGAAGGGCCTTTGTAGCCGTTGAGACCGTGTCCCCCGCTGGGGAGCTCAAGGTATTCGGCTGCGACGCCTTTCGCCTTCAGGGCAGCAGCGAAGACACGGGAGTTCTCCGGGCTCACGAGTTTGTCGTCGAGGGCGTGGGCAAGGAAGGTGGGCGGAGTTTGGGCCGTGACCTGCTTTTCGCTGGAGTAGAGATCCAAGGCCTCCGGGGTGGGATTGGGGCCGAGGAGATTGTCGCGGGAACCGCCGTGGGCAAGTGGGCCCATGCTGATGACGGGGTAAACGAGGATGCCGAAATCCGGGCGCGAGCTGAGTTTTTCGATGGGGTCTTCTGCGTCGGCATTTCCGGCATCGAACTGGGTGATCGCAGTGGAGGCCAGGTGCCCCCCGGCGGAGAAGCCGATGATGCCGAGGCGCTTTGGGTTGATCATCCAGTCCGCAGCATTGGCGCGGGCGAGGCGGATCGCACGTTGGGCATCGAGAAGGGGAACAGCGGCTCTTCCTTTAGGCAGGCGGTATTCGAGGACCAGGCCGGTGATGCCGTGCTTGTTGAGCCATTCAGCGATACCCTTGCCTTCCGGGCCTGTGACAAGTCCCCCATAGCCACCGCCCGGGCAGATGATCATGGCGCAGCCGTTGGGACGCTCAGGTTGATAGACGGTGAGGGTGGTGGTGGCAGGTGAGGTGCTGCCATCGCCGTTGGGCGCCTCCTTGTCCGGCCAGACGGGGACGCGGAGGGGCTCGGCGTGTGTGAGGCCGATGAGGGAAAGGAGGAAGGCGAAATGGCGAAGGGATCTCATGGAGGGAAAGGGGAGCGAACATTGAACATTGAACGTCCAACTTTGAACATCGAAGGGAAACGGACTGCGAAATTGTAGCTTTCAGGGTTTATGGCATGTGCCTAGAAATCGGGCGATGCAAATCACGAAGGTCTGTTGTCAGGGTTGTGGGGCGAATCTGGAGGTCGATGAATCGATCCGCTTTGTGACGTGCAACTACTGCCATGCGCGTCTGGAGGTGGTGCATGACACGTCGACCACGCACACGAAGCTGCTGGAGGAGCTGGATCAGCGGACGGAGTCAATGGCTCGGGAAATCAAGGTGCTGAAGCTGGAGAACGAGCTGGAGCGGCTGGACCGTGAATGGGAGTCGGTGCGACAGTCAAAGATGATTCATTCAAAGAATGGATCGGTGTCGGAGCCAGATTCTGCAAGCGCAACAGGCGCTGGAATCATGGTCATTGTGCTTGGAGTAGGCTGGATGATTTTCGCTGCGTCGGTGGGAGCGGGTCCTTCACCCATATTCGGCCTCCTGTTCATTGGAGGAGGAATTTATGTCATGATCAGTGGAAACGCGAAGGCTTCCGAATTTCAAAGCCTTCGATCCCGCTATCAAATGAGGCGGGGAAAATTGATCTCCGAGATCCAGCGGGAGAAGCTTGTTTCGCGTTGAACCATGTTGCGCGCAAGAAAAGTCACGTGTGAGCAATGTGGTGCCTCGATCCGGCTCAGCACATCGAGTCGGTTCGTCACCTGCCGGTATTGCGGAAGCACGCTGGAGATGATCCAGAAAGTTGCCAAGGCGAGTTTGTCGGACACGAAGCCTGGTCCAGCCGAGCCAGCATCCGTGGACGAGATCGCTTTGCTGCGGTTGGAGACGGAACTCAGTCGCGTCGAGGCGGAGTGGGAGCGAAAGCGTCAAAGCCTGCTGGTCCGGGATGAGAATGGTAATGCCTACGAGCCCGATGATCCTCAAGGGATCCTCTTGTCGATCCTGACCGTCGCGGGAGGCATCCTCATCCCGGTGTTCACGGGTCTGAGTTTTGCTTCCTCTGGTTTTGGGATACTCTTGGCTGTTGCCGGATTTTTCCTGCTGGCCCACGCCCGCAGCAAAGCCAGCGATTTCACCCGTCTGAGAAAACACTATTCGGCAGAGCGGATGCGGATCGTGAGTCAGATCAGTCGTCTGAGGAACGGATCTCCAACCTTGAGGGCCAGGCTTCGCGAAAGGCTGTTTCGCAAGAGGCCGCAGGTCGTCCCGAAGGGAGCTCTGGTGCCCCAGCGTTCCCACCTGCCTAAGGACGAGTAGCAATCACTATCCCGACCCAGCCTCGGTGCTTGGCTTGTCATGAAGACTCGGAGCTGGAAGCTCCGGAGACGGACTGGAGCAGAGATGCTCCAGCCACGGCTCAGGATGTCTCAGGCGTTTTGGAGATAGCGGCGCTGGGCCTCGGCCTCTGGATTGTGCGCGGCATCTTCCTCTTCCGGAATGGTATCATCTAACAGCTCATCACGGAACTTTGCGACGATGGCTTCCACCGGCCAGGAGCTGGCTTCGCCGAAGGCGCAGATGGTGCGGCCGTCGATCTGATAGGCCACGCTTTCGAGGGTCTCGATGTCCTTCGGCGAGGCATCGCCGGTGACGAGGCGGTCGGTGATCTTCTTCATCCACATCGAGCCTTCGCGGCAAGGCGTGCACTGGCCGCAGGATTCGTGGGCGTAGAAGGAGTTGAGATTGTTGAGGACCCAGGAAATCTTGCGGCTGTCGTCGATGACAATGACGCCACCGGAACCGGCCATCGAACCGCAGGCAGCGAGGGTATCGAAGTCCATCTGGATGTCCCAGAAACCGAGATCCTTGGTGGTGCCGTCGGGCTGCTTGAGCTTGTAGGTCTCGTCGCAGCGGAGGATTTTCGAGGACGATCCACCGGGGATGACGGCCTTGAACTCGCGACCATCCTTCGGTCCGCCGCACATGTCGTAAAGGAGTTCGCGCATGGTCACCTTGCCGACTTCGACCTCGAAGTAGCCGGGCTTTTTCACATCTCCGGAGACACAGAGTATGCGGGTGCCGGTGTTGCGGGCGACGCCGAGTTTCGCATATTCATCACCACCCATTTGGATGATGTGCTTCACATGGCAGAGCGACTCGACGTTGTTGACGATGGTCGGAGCCATGTAGAGGCCGAGAGCGGCCGGGAAATACGGAGGCTTGATGCGTGGGTAGGGGCGCTTGCCTTCGAGGGACTCGATGAGACCGGTTTCCTCGCCGCAGATGTAGGCGCCGGCACCACGATGAACGTAGATCTCGAGGTCGAAGCCGGAGCCAAGGATGTTCTTGCCGAGGAAATTCCTGGAGCGTGCCTCATCCAGTGCCTTCTCGACCAGCTCGGCAGCGGCGGGAAACTCCTCGCGGATGTAGATGTAGGCGGTGTGGGCACCAACCGCGAAGCAGGAGATCACCATGCCTTCAATGAGCTGATGCGGGTCCTGATGAAGGATGTAGCGGTCCTTGAACGTGCCGGGTTCGGACTCGTCGCCGTTGCAGATCAGATAGACCGGCTTGGTGTTGTTCGGGGGGATGAAGGTCCACTTCATGCCGGTCGGGAAACCCGCGCCGCCGCGACCGCGGAGGCCGGACTTCTTCACTTCCTCGGTGATCGCCTTCGGTTCCATCGTCAGCGCCTTGCGGAGCTG
>JAIXPW010000161.1 GCA_027485995.1 Verrucomicrobiaceae bacterium | reverse complement strand
CGAACAAGGTCATCTGCTGCAGCGGAGTGAGAAAGGGGTTGTCCTTGGGAATCGAATAGGCGCGGTCAGGGGTGGAGTTGTTCACGTCGATCCGCAGCATCTTCCCCAACAGCATGTTCCGGTCCTGTCCGGCACTCAGGACATCGCCTTCCCAGCCGCCATCGCCGACCCCAATGTACAGATATCCATCGGGACCGAACGCCATCTTGCCGCCGTGGTGATTGCAGTAGGGAAAGTCGATCTGCATGATCACCTTGGCGCTGTCCAGATCCACCTTGTCCGGATTCTTGTCGGAAACTTTGTACTGCACCAACATCGTCGCGCCGTTGAACCACAGATCTGAATACGAGATGTAGAACAGGCCGTTCTCCTTGAATTTCGGATGAAACTCGATGCAGAACAAACCTTCTTCGAGGAACGAGCTGAGGGTCTTCTCCTTGATGTCGAGGAAGGGTTTTTCGAGCAGCTTGCCATCCTTCACGATGCGGACCACGCCGGGGCGCTCACAGACAAACAGTCGGCCGGAGCCATCCTTCGGGGCCGTGACGTGGATGGGGTCCACCAGGCCATCGGCGACCTTGACGAACTGGACGGCAGGGGTCGCTTTCAATTTTCCGCCGGGCTGGGCGACCACGGGTTCCTGGGCGTGAAGTGCGCCCGTCAGAAGGCAGGCGAGAGTGAGTTGGACTTGGGTTTTCATGGAATTCGGAGTTTTGGTTTGGTGTCTGGATGGATCGTGAATCCGCAATCCGTCCCAACGGTCATCTGGCCACGGAGGGATCGGCTGAACGATGAATCATTACCATGCCCTACGACTCTCACTTTCCCTCGGAATTTGCCAAGGAACATTTTGGCCGCAAAGTTTGGAATCTCTGGAGTGGGCCGTCGGTGAGGCCAAATGAGTCGTTTGGTCTCAAGCGGGCATTTGAGGCCCCAGATGGACGATGTTTGGCTCTCCGTCAGATTTGCGGATCGCTTGTAGGCGTAGGCATTCTGAGACCGCCGAGAGCGCAGAGAAGCAGGAATTTGCGGAGAAATGGATTCGAATCCGAATCATGCAGCATCGTTGAGGGTTTCATGTCTCCAGAACCTTTTCAGCGACCTCGGTTTCCTCCGCGACTCTGCGGCGACAGAGGAGTCGGTCCACCCGCAAAGCTGACGGAGAGCCCTGTTCTTCCCGAGGATGAATGGTAGATCCGCCCCCGGCTTTCCACCAGACCTTGGGCGAGGGCGGTGGCCGGGGTGGGGCGGATGAAGGGCCGGAGCATCCTAAAACTTTCATCTTGAGGGGATAGGGGAGAGTTCTTTCCTGAACACTGAAAACTGAACACTGAGAACTCACTCCGTCTCATCCACGGTCTCATCGCACTGGTAGATCGAGTACATGCGGTATCGGAGAAAGACAAGAAGCCCTCAGAACTGAATCCGGAACGAAGAGGAAGAAGGATCTCCAACGAAATGGCATCAAGAGTCGGCCGAAATCCTCTCGCGATTCATGCCCAGACAACCTTCGATTTCAGCAAGTCGAGCCGGTGGTTGCCAGATTTTCCACGTTTGATAGGATCGCCTCCCATGGGACAGGTAAGGAACCTTGCACAGACTTGGAAGATCCTGCAATGGACGCTGATTGGCTTGATGTGTGGATGGATGACGGGGACGACGATTTGTCTCATGAAGCCGACGCTTTATCGGTCACGCGCCGTGATCGCAAAGTCTGAGAAGACTGACCAGGAGCTGACGTTGTCCATTCGGCGGGCTGCCCAGATTTCCCGGTTGTTGGAATTGAGGATGAAGTGGGGAATGTCCGAGCCTGAGATCATCGAAAGGCTGCGCCGGAATGTCAGGTTCAAGCCGCTTGCGGATCGGGTGGAGATCACGGCGGCTGACCACTTCAAGGAGGATGCACGCGATATTGCCCTGGAATTGGGAAGGCTGTTTCGTGGCATGGACGAGGAGCATCGACTTGACGAAAAATCGGCAGATCTTTCTCCGATGGGTGAAAAGGAAGAAGTTCTGATGATGAATCGAAACAAGATTGAGCGGTTGATGCAGGACGAGTTGGATGAGGCTGGCAAAGGCCGGAGCATTGACCGGATCTGGCGTCTTGTCTGTGATGGTGAGCCGGAGGCGAAGGCCGCCTGGCAATCGGAGAGCTTCCAACTGCACTGGAAGTATTACGAAGATGCGACATCAGTGCTCATCGGAGAACCCGTATCTCCAATGCTTCCATTGATCGAAATTCCGACGATCGCCGAGGCTCCTTTTTCGACAAACGTCGACCTCCACATTCAGCCTGGCCTTCTTCTCGGCACCTTGCTGGGGGCATTGGTTGGCGTTCGTCGGAGCCGCTCTTTGTCGAATGTGACTGATCCGATTGAGGCCGCACCACTCCCTCCCGCTCTCACGGGAACTTCCGCTCCAGTTTATTCTCCTGAAGATGAATGGTAAGTGGCATCCGCGTTCTGGAGAGGTCGCGACAACCTCTTCCCTGAACACTTCAAACTGAACACTGAAAACTCACTCCGTTTCATCCACGGTTTCGTCGCGCTGATAGATGGGGAGCTGGCGGTAGGGGACGGTGAAGGCGAGGATCATCATCGAGGTGCCATAGATGCGACCGGCCTCGCGGCTTTCCCACGAGCCGTCGTTGTCCTGTTTTTTCAAGTAGGTCTCGTACATCCACGGGGCATACTCGCTCCAGTAGCGGCCACCGATCTGGAACATGCCCTGGGCGGCGTAGTAGTTCGCGTAGAATTCGAACTGGTCGCCGGGAAAGCTGCGGAACTGCTTCAGCACAAAATCGGCGGCGAGGGTGGTTTCGGGCGTGCCATGGCGGCCGCAGAGTTCGAGGCAGAGCAGGCCCATGCCGGTGAGGGAGCGGGCATGGTCCTCATCGCCGGAGTATCCGAAGCAGCCGCGCTCCTTGTCCTGGTGACGGCGCAGGTAGGAGACGGCATCGTTGATGGCGGCGTCCGGGACAGGGGCTCCGTTGAGTTTGGCGGAACGCAGGGCCATCAGGGCCCAGCCGCTGCATGAGGTGTCGCTGTCGGTCGAGCCGGGATGATAGCGCCAGCCGCCCTTGTTGCGATCATCCTTCGACACGGCTTGGGCACGGAGGATGAGGGCGAGGGCCTTGGGCAGGGTTTGGGCGATCTTTTTCTGCCGCTCGGGATCGACCATGCCGCTGACTTCGGAAAGGAAGAGCGTGGAGATGTTGTGGGCATACATCGGGCCGCTGCCGCCGTTGCCCTTTTCGTAGAGTCCATTTTCTCGCTGGTTGGCGAGGACGAAGTCGATGCAGCGGGTGAGTGTTTCGGCATGTGGCCCTTCGGTGGGGAGGTGGCCCTTGGAAAGGATCGCCATGCCGACGAGAGAGGGGATGCCGGTGGAGTCACCATAGCGATCGGGAAACGAACCATCCTTGAGCTGCACGCGGCTGAGGTAGCGCAGGCCGTTCTCGACTGCCGGATCGACCTTGTCCTTCCATGCGGCGAAGACCGGATCGGCCTTTTCCGCCGCATCGACGGAGATATGGAAAGACAGGCCGACAAGAAAGATGAAGAAGCTGTTAGAAAAGTTCATGGCGTCAGTCTCCGGTGGTTTTCTTCGACAGGCTCTCGAAGTAGCCCTTCACGAGAGTCCGGTATTCCTCGGGGACGGCCTCGCCTCCAGAGGCCCCGACATCGGACTTCAACGAGGCCTGGATCTTTTCCCAATCTTGGGCGCTGATGCCGAGCTTGGCGAGTTCGGGAGGCACGCCGGGATCGGGTTCCGGGGCATGGGAGTCGCCATTCGGGTCGGTGCCCGGAGGCCCTGGCTGGCCCGGGACCCCACCGGGCGGGCTCGGTTTTCCTGACTTTCCGGGCGATTGGCCCTGAAGGCTGCGTCGGCCTGATTGGGCGGCGGCGGTGAGGGCGTCGGCGGCCTGGGCGGCTTGGGCTGCGGCCTGGGCGGGTTGTTTTGAACCGGCTGCCTCGGCGGCTTGTTGGAAGGCCTTGGCGAGGTCTTCGGGAGAAACGGCGGCCTGCTGGGGATTGGCCTGTTGTCCGGCGGCCTGCTGGGCGGCCTGGTCAAGTTGTTGGGCGGCTTGTTCGAGCGACTGGGCGCTTTTCTGAAGATTCTGTGCCGCCTGGTCGTGCTGGCCAGCGGCTTGTTGGGGTTGCGTGGACTGGTTCGCGGCCGCCTGGGCCTGTTCGCTGCCCTGTTTGGCGGCGTTGCGGCTTTCCTGCATGGCTCCGGAGTTTTCGGTCTGAGGAGCGGCGGCGACGGCCTCGGCAAACTCCTTGGCTTCGGCTGCGCTTGCTTCCTGAAGCTTCTGCATCGCCTTGGCCTGATCGCCCTGGGCAAGGGACTCCATGGCCTCGGCAAGCTGCGACTGGCGTTCGGCAAGCTGCGCCAGCGATTCCTTTCGTGCGGCCTGTGCGGCGTTGCTTTCACCCTGGTTCTCGCTGTCCGGATCAGGCGTGCTTTCGTTCGAGGGTGCGGCCTTGGACGAGGCCTCCTTGATGGCGAGGCTCGATTCCTTCGCGGCTTCCGCGGCCTGTTTGAGATCGTTCTTCCGCATCTCTTCGCTGGACTTCGCGGCGGCGGCGGTGGCTTTCGGCAGGGTGTCGGCCGCTGGGTTTTCCTCCTCGCGTGCGGCGGCGAGTTCGGCCTCGGCATCCTCCGTGACCTTCTGCTGCTCGGCGGCGATCGCTTGTTGAAGCGCCGACTTCTTCTCCTCCTCCGAGCGGTTGGCAGCCTGCTGGGTCTGCTCCTTCAGGTCCGACTGATCCTTGGCAAGATCACGGGCTTCTTGGGCGAGTTCGCGTGCCTGCTCGGCCTGGGTCTTCGCGGCCTCGGCGCGGGCATCCGGACGCTGTTGGACCTGCTGGCGCAGGGCTTCCTTCGCCTGTTCCTGCTTCTGCTTCCAGTCCTGGGGAACCTCGTTCTTCTTCTGGAGATTCGCCTGCGCCTGACGGGCCAGTTCGCGCTGCTGCTGGGCGAGTTCCTCCATGCGCGCGAGGTCCTCGATCTTCTCGCGCTGACGATCCATCTCGTTTCTAACAGCCTCCAGTTGCTTCACCGCCTTCTCAGCTTCATTGCGGGCTTCGTCGAGCTTGCCTTCGCGCTGCTCGGGTTTGTCCTGGGCGGTCGAGTTCTCAAGGTCCTCCCTCGATTTCTGGAGCATTTCGGCGGCCTTCGCTACCTCGTCCGCCTTGGTGGCGTGAACGCTTTCCTCCATCCGTTTCGAAACCTCCTCAAGCGACTCCTTGGCGGCGGCAAGTTTCTCTCCGGCTTCCTCGAAGTGCTTCTGCGCCTGCTCGCCGAGCTTTCCCTGCTTCACTTCCTCGCGATGCCAGCTCATCCGGTCGCGCGCTTCCTGGGCCTGCTGGATCGCCTTCTGGATTTTCTCCCGCGCACCCTCGTGCTCCTCGCGCAGCTCCTGTCGGGCGAATGACTCCGCGCCTTCATCGATGCGGATCGTCAGCCATTCGGAGGTGCCGACCCCGGGGCCACCGAAAGAGGTCGGCCGACCATCTTCCGCACGAATCCTCAGCCGCATCTCGCGGACACCGGGAAACTGCGCCAGCAAGGCCCCGATCGCGAGATCGGCCGAACCCTTGAAGCGTGGTGGCTTCGAGTTGGCGACGCGCAGGGGCAGTGGCTGATCGAGCAGCGCGGGCTTGTTTCCTGCTTCGATCTCGACCGCAGACTTCGCGACCGAGAAATCCTCCGTCACCTCGTAGCGCATCGAAAGCCGTTCATCGGGACGCACCTTCAAATCGCGTTTCGCCGGGCTGAGCAGCACGACCGCAGGCGGCTGGTCGGCGAGCGTCTCGATCGTGAAACGCAGCGCCTCGACCTCGCGTCCGAGCCGATGCCTGAGCTTCACCACCGCCTCCTCGCTGCCGACCTTTTCGAGGGTCCAGGCGAGTGTCACACGGCCACCGGTCGATGAGCTTTCGATGCTTCCTTCCGCCGAACGCTTTCCACCGATCTCCAGCCAGGCGGAGTCGATGGCGGTGTTGGTTTGTCCGCTCAGGGTGACCTTGGTGCCGATCACGGCCTGGAGGGGCTGATTGAGTGACACATCCTGCTTCACCACGCCGGTGTAGTCGGGGAACTCAAGGGTCGCCCGCGCCTTCGCCAGGGCGGGGAGCGGCCAGACGGTGGTGGTGAAGGAGTCGCTTTCATTGCGTCCGGCACGGAGCTGATAGCGGAAGCCGCGCTTCACGGGGTCGAGCACATAGCGAAAGGCGCCATCCTCTTTTGTTAGAGACTGTGAGATCCTGTTGCCGTCGTCGAAGACCATCGACCACTCGGCGCTGGTGTCCGCTCCATCATAGGCGGCGGTCAGTTCGAAGCGATCGCCCTCGATCAATTCGAGATTGCCCGGCAGGATCTTGAAACGTCCGGCTCCGGCATTTCCGAGATCGGAAAAGGGGGCCACGGCGCGCACCAGCAGCCGCGAGGTTTCATGGGGCCAGATCACGAAGGCTGTTAGAAGCAGGACAGTGAGCCCGACCGCAGGTCTGGCCCAGCGTTTGGTGGTTCGCGCGGATTGCACCTCCACCTTCGGATCCACCTTTCCTGCATCGGCATTCGCGGCCTTCGCGAGGGCGGCGAGCAGGCCCGGTGAAACGCCGGCATCACCCTGCTGAAGTTCCAGCACGGTGCTCAGCCTCTCCTCGATTTCCGGGTGCCTGCCTTCCAGCCAGCGGGCCACCTGCACGAGGCCGATCTTCTTCCTCATCGGCGCGAGCGCGAAACGGGTGGCCGTGATCACGCCGAGGATCCATAGAACGAACATCGCCCACCGTGCAGCCTTCGGCAGGGGCGAGAGGAAATGGTCGATGGCCATCATGATCGCGAGGCCGCCTAACAGGACGGTCGCAATGATGAGCACCGCGCGTGTGGCCTGGACGCGCCGGATGCGGCTGCGCACGGCGTTGAGGCTCGATTCGATTTCCGCAGGGGCTTGGTTCGTGTTCATCCCGATCGTTGGTTATGGCAGTCCTCCTGCTCGTCTGATCACCCACTCGCCGCCGAGCAGCAGCGCCAGCAGGGCGAGCACCCAGGGTTGGTCCCAGAGCGTGATTTCGCGGGTTTCCTGCTGCTTGTCCTTGTCTGTTAGAAAAAGTCCCGCCAGCAGGCCGGTGTTCTCGGCCGACACCACCTTGCCGCCGGAAAGCTCGGCCACGGTTTGCAGTAGCGGCAGGTTCAAGGTGGTCTCCGAAAGTTCGATCGGTCCGCGTGATCCAACCACGCGGAAGCCTGCCTTCAGGTCCGCCGCGCCATCCTCCTGGATCAAGCCATCCGCCTTGTCGCCGCGCAGCCTGACCTCGTAGCGGCCCGATTCCGGAAAGCGGTCGAGTCTTGCTTCGAAGAGCCCGTTCGACCCCGCCACCGGCTTCATCGGGACGGTGGAAAGGATCTGTCCGTCACGCAGCACTTCGGCGCGCAGCGATGGGTCGTCGATCGGTTGGAGTGAAGTGTCGCGCAGCCGAGCTGTTAGATTGACCGGATCGTCCGGCGTGTAGGTGAGCTGGTCGGTGCCGAGTCGGGCGCGGCTGCCACCGGCGCGCATCACCGGCCCCGCGCCCCAGCGGACGAGGTTGCCCCAGAAGCGATGATGATAGAGGTCTCCAGCGCCCTCGCGCAGCCGCCAGGTCCGGTCTGTTAGAAGCAGCGCCACCTTGCCCTTGCCGGTCTGGCGGGTGACGACGAGAGCGGAGCTGATTTCACGCGCCTTGCGTTTCGCCAGGGCGTCGAGTGCGTTCTCCAGCCCGGCGTTGCTGTCTGGCGCTACTTGGGTGCCTTCGCTGTTGGCCGAAAGCAGGACCTCCGCGCCTTCCTTGAGCGAGGAAACGGGGTGCCGCCAGGTCATCGTGGGAAACTCCGACCACAGCCGCTCGTTCGCGGTTTCGCCATCGCTCTGCTGCGTCACCGGATGACGACGGCCATCGGCTGTTAGATCGAAGCGGAAAGGCGCATCGCTCTCGTTGAAAAGCGTCTGGTTTCCCCATTCAAGTTCCACCGGCACCAGCGCGCGACCGCTTGACGAGGCGATCGCGTGCGGCATGAAACGCGGCCCGGACACCATCACCAGCAGGGCCGAGCGCTCGTTGACGCAGCGGGAAATGACCGACCAGGTGGAGTCATCGATCTCGTCAGGTTCAATGTCGCCCAGGATGATCACATCGAACTTCCGCCACTCGGCTTCGCTTTCCGGCAGCCGGGTCGCAAGGGCGTCGCCGAAGGGCCGGGAAGCGGAGGCGGCGACGGAGGTCTCCGTTTGACCCTCGATCTTGTCGGGATGCAGCAGGACGTGCTGGAGGTGCACCGATTTGTCGCGACCGTAGAACAGATTCCGCAGGTATCGGAACTCCCAGCGCGGATGGCCTTCCACCAGCAGCACGTTGGTGCGTGCATCGGTGATCGAGGTCTCGAATTCCCACGAGTTGTTTTCCGGAAATCGCTCGCCTTGCAGCGGGGCGATCTCGACGCGATAGCCGCCGACTCCGCCTTCCTCCGGCACCTGGGCGAAGCGAAGCTCCTCGACATGATGATCCTGCGGGATCGCGACCTCGCGCGTCTCCAGCACCTGATCGCCACGCTTCAGGAAAACGGTGGCCTTCTGGCCCTTGTAGCCGTCGAACTTCACCTCGGTGGTCACCCGCATGCGGTCGCCGAGATGGATGGCTTCGGGGGCTTTCACCGAAAGGATCGCGGCATCCTTCGGCGGCTCGGCACTGCCCACGGCGACGATCCCGATCGGGGCATCGAGGATGCCGAAACGCCGCGCCACGTCCTCGACGCGCTCGGGCCGGTTGTGGCGGCCATCGCTGACCATCACCACTCCGGCCAATTGGTCCGGCGGCACCTGTTCGAGCACCGTGTTGAGGGCGGCGGCGAGATCGGTCGAGTCGCCCCAACCCTGCGAGGCGGCTTCGTTCTCAGCACGCAGGCTGCGGGCGGCCTTGACCACCCGGACGCGGAGCTTTTCTCCGAGTTGATCGGTGAGCTTCGCCTTGGAAAGCGCCTGCTCGCCGAGTTCGAGGCGGGTGGCGGAGGCCCCGTCGTCCTTGAGGTGCATCGAGCCCGAGTCGTCCATCACCACCACCACCTCGCGCGAGCGTTCGCGGGAAACGGTCCGCACCCAGACCGGGGCGATCAGGATCCAGACCAGCACCGCCAGGGCGGAAAGGCGGAGGCCGATGAGCCAGCGGGCGCGTTTGGCATCCACTGCCGAGGCTTCGTAGACGTAGAGCCAGAGGATCAGTTCGACCACGGCGGCCACCCCGAGGGCCACGGCCCAAAGCGGCCAATCGGGCGAGACCCGAATGATGCGGCCAAGCAATTCCAGCGCGCCCCAGACGGTCGCGAACACAAGGCCCAAGCGGACCAGCCGCTTCATGGCCATGATCCGTTTTCCCTCCGTTGGTTGCACCCGCCCATCCGGACCCTCAACGGCCCGGAAACGATCGCTATTTCAAGAATTCGTTTCCGGGCCTGAGGGGGAGAATCGCTCAGATGCCGACCTTGCTCTTCACGCCCTGGCCGCCGCCGGTGCTGAGGAAGCGATAGTAAACCTCCAGCATCAGCGAGCAGAGCGAGGTGCGATAGACCTTCGCGTCGCCGCTTTCCCCGACGTAGGCCGGGGCCACGGCCCGCAGTTTCGTACCACCGCCGGGGCTTTTCCAGGAGCCATCGGCATTCTGGTTCTTGAGCACCTGATCGCGGAACAAGGCGTTGTAGGTCTTCCAGTCGGTGCCGCCGCTCTGCATCATGGCCTGCGACTCGTAGTAGTGGCCGTAGAGGTCGGCGAACTCGGTGTTGTAGTCGAACTTGCTGTTGGCGGTGATGTACTTCGCGGCCTTGCGGACTTCCGAACGCGAGCCTTTGCCCCACATCTGGTTGCAGAGCATGCCCACGCCGGTGAGGGTGAAATAGGAGACCTCGCCCGGAGGATTCTTACTAGAGTAGCCGTAGCCGCCGTTTTCGTTCTGGCAGTTGTCCAGATACTTCAGCGCCTTCGAGATGGTGCCGTTCATGCCGCTGAGCTTCACGCCGGAGTGCTCGCAGGCCTTGAGCGCCTGCACCTGCCAGCCGGTGACCGAGACGTCGGTGTGGCCGTCTGAAAGGTCGTAGGAATACGCCCAGCCGCCGTTGGTGTTCTGGTTGTCGATGATATACTGGCCGGCCTTCTGGGTCATCTCGGTCAGCGAGGGGAAGTCGAACTTGATATCCCGGCAGAAGGTGGCGGCTTCGCCGAGCGCATAGGTGCCGATGGCGTGCTCGTAGCACCAGGATTTTTCGGAGTAGTTGTTGGCCAGTCGGCCGTCGTTCTGGAGGCCGACGTTGACGAGATAGGCGATGCCCTTCGTGCAGGAGGGGCCGAATTCCGCAGACTCCGGAGTCTCGCAATGACCGAAGTAGGTGAGCAGGGCGAGTCCGGTCATCGCGACCTTTTTCGAGCTGCCCCAGGAGCCGTCGGAGTTCTGGTTTTCCTTCAGCCAGCGGAGGCCCTTGACCACGGCATCCTCGCACTCCGCAGTGCCGCCGTTTTCCTTCAGGCGCTGGAGGCGATCCTCGCGTGAGCAGCGCTTCCTCATCCCCTCGGGGATCATTTCGATGAACCTGCCATTGCTTGTTCCCCCGATTCCGGGAAATAGCCCGGGTCCTTTGCCAGGACCACGTCCCGGGCCCATGCCGCTGCCTTCTCCCAAGGTGCCATTGCCTCCGGAGGAGCCTCCACCTGGCAGGGAGGTCAGGGTGGTCAATTCACCGATCTCGGTTCCCATGTCGGGGACGATGTAAGGAGACTTGGTGCCATCAGCAATGACCCGCTTCACGTTGTTGGTGGCACTGGCTTGTGCCCTTTTTTTCTGCATCTGGTGCTCCGTGCTTTTCTCTCCGGCCGGACCACCTCCACCGCCTCCTTTCGGAGTGAAATCAGGTTCCTTCTTCTGGTCCGGATGGATGTATTGGAAGACCATGAAGGCTCCCGCGATGAGCAGGACCACATGGACGAGGATGGCGATCGTCAGCGAGCCGCCGCCGATGTTCGCCCAGAAGCCGACCTTGCGGCGCTGGATCGGATGGGAGGTGAATTCAGGATGTTCCTGTGGGTCTTGGGTTGCGTTCATGTTGGCTTGGGTTCCGAACCCATGGACGCCCCAGCCTGATGTTTTATTAGGAGCTTCTTTTCTATTCATCCTTCCATCCGCCGCCCAGGGCCCTGGCGAGGGCGGTGCAAGAGACACGCTGCTGGGCATCGACCTGGGCGAGGGCTAGACGGGTGCTGAGGACACTTCGGTCGGCATCCACGACTTCCAGATAACTGGAAAGGCCCTTTTCATAGCGCTCCCTGGAAAGCTTGCGGGTGTCCTCGGAACTGGCGAGAGCTCCCTCAAGGGCCTCCCGCGAACGGGCAAGTCCCTGGAGATCGACGAGCGCATCCTCGACCTCGCGCAGGGCAACGAGGAGCGATTGGCGATAGGAGGCCATCGACTCCTCATATTGGCTACGGGAAGCATCGTAGTTCGACTTCCTCGCCCCTCCGTCGAGGAGCGGGGCCGTGAGGTTCGCACCGAGCGAAAGCACGCGACTTTCCCAGTCCAGAAATGATCCGCCGGTCAGGGATTCGAGCCCGCCCGAGCCGGTGAGGCTGATGTTCGGGTAGAACTCAGCCTGGGCAGCTCCGATGCGGGCATTGGCCGCCCGCAGGCGCTGCTCTGCTGCCCGCATGTCCGGGCGGCGTGCGATCACTTCGGCAGGAAGGCCGGCGCGGATTTCCGGCAGCTTGCCTGGGCGGTTGGAGGAGGCGGATGAAAGCCTGAAGTCGGACGGACGCGACCCACAGAGCACGGCAAGCGCGTGTTCCGCAGAGCCGCGTTGACGTTGGATGTTGGCAAGGTCATTGCGGGCAAGCTCGAGTTCGGTCCTCGCGCGTGATGAGGCCTGGCCATCGGTCAACCCTGCGGTGGTGCGGGACTTCTCAAGCTCCAAGGACTGACGTCGGGTTTCGAGGGTTTCGTTGAGCACCCGTTCCTGGGCATCCAGTCCACGCAGCACGAAGTACTGGCGCGCGGTTTCGGCGGCGATGCCGAGTCGCTGGGCATCAAGCAGGTTCGCGCTGACCTGGGCTTCGGCCTGGGAGGCCTCCAGCCTGCGGCGATTCCGTCCCCAGAGATCGAGATCATAGGAGGGATCAAATGTCGCACGATACAACTGCGATTCCTGCTGGATTCCGGCCAGGTTGGTGGCGGTTGAGATTCGGGAAGTGGAGGTTCGGCTGTTGACGTCGAGTTGTGGAAAGAGACGGGCGCGGTCCGTGCCCACGAGGGAACGGGCGGTGTCGAGTCGCGCTTTTGCTGCGGCGATGTCGTTGTTGGCCGAGATCGCGCGTTCGACGAGGCGGTTCAGTTCAGCATCTTCGAAAAGCCGCCACCACGCGTCCGGAAGATGGCTGGCGGAGATGGAGACCTGTTGTTTCCAACGTGTGCCACCGGAACCGGTCGGACTGAGGAAATCCGGGCCCACCCGGCAGCTGCTGAGTCCGCTGACAGCGGCGAGGATGAAGAAAGAGATGTGTGGTTTCATGATTCACTCTGGCGGGGCGAGGCTTCGATGAAGATATCCATTTGTTGGCCGATGAAGACCGGGGCATCTGCTGGGACGATGCGGTAGATGGCCTGGAGAACCCGGGTATCGACGCGTTCGGTCGAATCACCGGTGAGTGAGCGCTTCGGGATGACGAGGGGCTCGAAGCGGACGAACTCAAGGTCGATGTGGACTCCTGCATTTCCGCGTGGGCTGGCGGTGGCGCGGCTGCCGGGCTTCAGTCGAGGGATTTCAAACTCATCCACATCCGCCCGGACATGGAGTGGATCGGTGCGCCCGAGGATCAACCGTGAATCGGCTCCACCGTCGATGAATTCTCCGGCGCGAAGACGGACCTGAAGGACGCGTCCGTCGATGGGTGAGGTGACCGTTGCGCGTTCGAGGTCGGTTTCGACGGCACCGAGTTCGGCTTTGGCGAGCTCGACGCTTGCTTGGGCGGATGCGAGTGAGGCTTCGAGTTTCGACACTTCCGAGGCACGGTCGGCGCGTTCCTCGTTGGCGATGGCACGCGGATCATTGAGGGCGTTTGCCGAGTCGAGTCGCCGACGGGCCTGGGTGAGCGATTCGCGAGCGACCGACACCTGGGCGGTGGCCTGCGATACCTGGGCGGCGGCGACGCTGCGTTGGGCCTTGAGCGCCCGGACATCGAGAGTGAAGAGAGGGGTGCCTTTCGGTGCGGGATCGCCAGCCTTCACGAGGACCGAATCGACGATGCCGGAGAGATGGCTTCCGATCGTGATGGCCTCCGAGCTCGGTTCCACCAGTCCGACGGCGGCGACGGTGTTTTCAAACGTCGAGCGTGGTGGCGACGACGGGGGATGGGTCAGTTCCCGCGTTGGCTGCGTCTGGGCGATCGAGACGACCGCATAAACGAGACAGCCTGCGGCAACGAGGGGCAGGATGAGTCCTTTGATTTTCATGACGGGGAGGATTGGAGTCTGGAGTTGAGGGCTTGTTGGTCGACATGGGTGATCACGCCGTCGTCCATGTGGGCGATCTGGTGGGCGAAGTGGAAAACACGGTTGTCGTGGGTGACGACGAGGACGGCGCGATCCGGGTGGACGGCGGAGGTGGCGAGGAGGTTCATGACCGATTCGCCACTCTTGTGATCGAGGGCGGCAGTGGGTTCGTCGCAGACGATGAGTCGGGGGTCGTGAACGAGTGCGCGGGCGAGGGCGACGCGCTGTTGCTGGCCACCGGAAAGCACCCTTGGCATGGCGGAGACGCGGTGCCCGAGTCCGAGTTGGTCGAGCATTTCGGAGGCCCTCGCAACGGCGGTCTTCCGGTTCATGCCAGCCGCAAGCAGGGGCACGGCGGCATTCTCGGCGGCGGTGAGGGAAGGCAGCAGATTGTATTGCTGGAAGACAAAGCCGAGGTTGCGTCGGCGGAAGAGGATCTGCTCGCGCGGCGAGAGGGCGGATAGGTCCTCACCGAACAGCGAAACGTGCCCTTCGTCGGCGGTGAGCAGTCCTGCGATGATGGAGATGAGCGTCGTTTTCCCACAGCCTGAAGGACCCACAAGGAAAGTCATTTCGCCTTGGGAAGCGGTGAAGTCGATGCCGCGGAGCACTTCGGTGCGGGTTTCGCCGCTGCCGAAGGACTTGCGGATGGCGGAGCAATGTACGGCGTTCGTCGTAGTTTCAGCATTCATGAGCGGAACACGTCTGCGGGTTGGAGTTTCAGGACCTTGTTGAAGGCGAAACCGGCGGCCAGGAAGGTCACTGCGGCAATCACGCCACCGCAGGCCAGCGCGACCTCCCATGGGATGTAGAGGGCGCGGAGGAAGGGCATGAGCTTCGCGGCTTCGGTCACGCCAACCGCAAGGGCGGTGCCGATGCCGAGACCCATGAACACGACAAGCCCGGCCTGGGCCGCCATCATCCGGCCGAGCTGGCCGTGGGTGACTCCGAGGACCTTGAGGGTGGTGAAGGCCCGCGCGTTTTCCTTCACGAACATCAGGAAGGTCTGTCCGGTGAACGCGATGCCGACCACGAAACCGATGGCGATGGTGATGTAGAAGAGGTTCGGAACTCCCTGGGCCGCATAGTAATCGTAGCTCGCGTTTTCAAACTCAGTCCGCGTCATGGCCTTCCAGCCGGTTTCCCTGCGGATCGACGCCGTGATGGCCTGCTGATCCGCGTTCGGGAGCATGCGCCCGACGACGAACGTGGTGGCGCGCGCTTCCGCCCGGTTGAGGCGCATGGCGGTTGTCTGGGAGACGTGCATCACCGGAAACCCCGTGAAGGGAGGAGCCGCATCGCTGATGCCGTGAAGGGTGAGCCACTCGTCGTGAATCCTGACCTTCATGCCGGACTTGAAGGTCTGGCCTGGGAAAAGAAGCGAGAAGCCACCGGGATCGATCACGGCTCCGTCACGCCGATAGATGGCGGAGGCATCCCCCAACTTCATGCGTGGTTCGCCGACCCGGCTGTCTTCTGGAACCCCCAGCAGGGTGACGGTGCTGAGCTTTCCGGCTTCCGTGCGGGCGTTGGTATCGACCTTCACCACAGGAACGGCCCATTCGACCCCACTGAATCCACGGATCGTCTGCACGGCGGTTTGCTTGAGGGGCTTCGCCTGGTCGAAACACTCGGTGTCCGGCTCCATCACCCAGAGGTTGGCCTCGCGAACATCGCGGATCTGCGAGCCGGTCATGCCGAGGAAGGCGGAGAGGATCGAGGCCTGGTTCTGGGTCAGGAAGGCCGCGAGCGCCACGGCGAGAACCAGGGCCATGAACTTCGGGCCATCGTGCCGGAGCATGCTGATCGCGATCGGGATCATTTGCGTTTCCCTCCGGTTGAAGGCTTGGCCGCAGGAGCCATCGGCAGTGAGGAAAAGGCGAGGTGGATCCAGCTTTGGAAGCGCCGCGCGAGAGTGCGCCAGTCGGTGGAGGGATCGAACGAGAATCGGGCCAGCAGTCCATCGAAGCAGGAGATCACAAACACGGCCGCATCACGGGGGGGGAGGTCGGTGCTGATCTCACCCCGCTCCTGCGCCCGACGGATGACCAGTTCGAGCCGATCGGTGAAGAGTCCGTAGTGACGCTTCAACACGGCGGCGATCTCGGGATTGACGGTGGCCTCCGCCATGACCTGCCAGAAGATGGCGATGTCCTCAACTCGGGCGCAGCCCTGCTCGGCGATGTCGGTCAGTCCCTCGAGTACCTCTTGCAGCGGGGTGTTGGCCGGAATGTTCGAAAAGGCGACCTCCCACTGCGCACGGTCGCGGTCGATCATGGCGAGGATGATGGCCTCCTTTGAGTCAAAGTACCGGTAGAGGGCTCCCGGGCTCATCGACAGCGTCTCGCAAAGGTCTCGCATCGAGGTCCGGTGAAAGCCCTTCCTGGAAAAGCAGCCGAGGCAGGCGGTGAGGATCTCGGCCTTTCGGGCTTCGTGGCGTTCTGGTGCTTGTTTGGGCATTGGGCGGGTTGGATTGAACGAGAGCGAACGTTCGCTATGTGAAATCGGCCGTCAATCGAAAAAGAGAACGAACGTTCGCTATTAGCGAAACACCTCGGCGGGTTCGAGTTTCCAGACCTTGCGGAGCCCGGCAGCACTGGAGATGAGGACGACGATGAGCATGAACACCGCGACTCCGGCGGCGCTTTCCCAGAGCAGCACCATGTGGCGGGTGGCCACCTTCTGCAGCGTGATGTTGAAGAAGGTCGCCGTCAGCGCGGTGCCGAATGAAGTGCCGACGAACCAAACCACGGCGGCCTGGAGCAGGATCATTGCGAGCAGGCGTAGATTCGTCACGCCGATCGCCTTGAGTGCGCCGAACTGCCGGAGGTTTTCGACGGTGAACAGGTAGAAGGTTTGCCCGGAAACGACGAGCCCAACGATGGTCGCGACCGCGATGGTGATTCCGAAGTTCACCGGGATGCCGGTGTTGGCGAGGTAGTAGCGCATCGACGCCGCTCGGAACTGGTCGGTCGTCAGCGCCTTCAATCCCGTCTCGGAAGTGATCCTCGCGGCGAGCGTGTCGTGATCGATGCCGGGCTTAGCCCTGACCAGCACGAAGGAAAGTTGCTGTCGCTGCCGCCCTTGAAACGCGAGGGCTTCCGAGTAGCGGGCGTGGACGATCGGAAATGAGACAAAGGCGGGCATCGCATCGGAAATTCCGACCAGCGTCACACGATGATCGTTGAGCTCCAGAACGCGACCCAGTTCCAAAGGCTGGTCCGGGAAGAGCATCAGGTAGCCCGCCTTGTCGATGATGATGCTGTTGGGCTTGTAAAGGTCGTGCCAGTCACCGAGCACCATCCGCCGGGGAGCTCCGGCAAGTGTGGCCTCATCGATTCCGATCACCGAGCAGGCCGCAAACGTGCCCGACTCCGTGCGCGCCACCGGATTGCTTTTGAAAAGCCTCACCGCGTAGTCGATCCCCTCCACGCCTCTCACCCTCGGCAGGTCGGTGTCCTTCAGCGCCTTGGTTTCATCGAAGTAGCGGGTCTGCGGGTCCATCACCCAGATGTCCGCGTCCGTCACGTCGCCGATCTGGTTGCCGGTGCGCTTCATCAGGTTGGCGAAGATCGAGGTCTGGTTCTCAAGCAGGAAGGTCGAGAACGCCACGGCGAAGATCAGGCCCAGGTACTTGGCCCGATCCCCAATCAGCATTCGGAAGGCGACGAAGTTCATTTGTGTAGATGGTTCAAAAGTTGACCAGAAGTCATTACGGCTGCAAAAAAGGGGGAGCTGTTAGGAGTCCTTCAGCCACGAGGCCTCCGGGAAAATCTCATCGCGAATCCGCAGATCGGTGGCGCGGTAGTCGTAGTCGCCGAGCAGGGGCTTCCATCCCAGTCCATCGAGCAAGAGATCCTGATTCTGCCGCACGACGAGAATCGGATCGTCAATGCCGGCCAGCAGGCACATGTCCGGAACCTGGGACATGATGTGACTGCCAATGGTGACGGAGGCCATGGCAACCGCGATGTGCTCGGGGGACATCCGCTCTCGGGGGACGTCACCGGCCTCCATGCCGGCGATGACGACCTGATGCATGGAGCGGAAGGTCCGACCCGCCTGCATCGAGTGCGCGTTCTGCTGCTGGGCCGAAGCCTTTTCCCAGAAGGATTGGGACTTCAGCATCAGCTCGATGTTGAAGTACTCCGGATGCATCACCATGAAATGACAGCAGGCAAATCCAATGGCCCGTGCCCTTTCGCGGGACAGTCCCTGGAACTTCGAGGCGCGCTCAAAAAGATCCGCCCGCTCCTTCAGCGCGGCCGTCGCCACCGCCAGCGTCAGATCCTCCTTCGACTGGAAATGCAGGTAAATCGTCCCCTTGGAATACTCGATCGACCTCGCCAGCTCGTCCAGGCTCAAGCCCTGATAGCCATCGCGCAGCAGCAGTCGCCTCGCATGGGTGAGGATCAGTTCCTCGCGGATCTTGCGTTCGCGTTCCTTGCGGTCGGAGGTTGGAGACTTGGTGGCGATGGGGGAGAGGCTTGAGATATTTTGACTCGCAGTCAAACTTTTTCTGCCATCAGCGTGGATGGTGCGACCCGTCTCCCCCGGAATGGGTATTGGATCGGGCACCTGGCTCATCTACTCTCGCTCCATCCAAACCCATGAACTCCTTCACACGCTCACTCGGCCTTTGGCTGATGCTTTGTTTGTCGCTGGCCGCGCAGTCGCGCGACTGGACCTCGACCGATGGGCGCTCGATCCGGGGCGTTTACCTGAACTCGAAAGATGACCGCGTCACGCTGCGTCGCTCGGACGGGGTCGAGGTCACCATCCCGTTGGCGAAACTTTCCGAAGCGGACCGGAAGTTCGTGCAGGAAAAGATCGCCGCTGCGCCGCCCTCAGAAACCTCTGACAAGGATGCGAAGGGCAGCATCACCTACAAGCTTTCCGGCGGATCCGAGAAGTGGCCCGAGGATCGTCGCAAGCGGATCGTCGAGGCGATGGATGCCGCCGTGGCCTTCTACAACCAGCATGCCCGACTCAAGAAGGCCGTCACCGCCAACAACAGCCCGGGAACTCCCACGGCAGATGCCAACTACGATGGCTGGATGAATTTCGGCGGCTCGATCAGCCGTCGGGTCGCCCTTCACGAACTCGGACATACCCTAGGAGTCGGCACGCATCCGAACTGGCAGGCGAACATCAAGGACGGCCTGTGGACCGGAAAAAACGCACTCGCCCAGCTTCAGGAGTTCGATGGACCGAAAGCGGTGCTGCATTGCGATCGCCAGCACTTCTGGCCCTATGGGTTGAATTTCGACAACGAGTCGAGCAAGGAGAACGATCTGCGCCACGTGAAGATGGTCGCCGCGATGCGAAAGGACATGGGCATCCGCGATTGAGGCCTGAGTCAGGAGTTTTCCGAGATCAGGAAAGCTCGGACGGCGGGGTCCTCCGTGAGTCCGATGGCTTTCCGATAGGCCTCGCTGGACCCTTCCAGTCGTCCCGCCGACTTCAACAGATGGGCCCTCGCGACCCAGTAGGGCTGATGCTCTGAAATGAGCGAGCCTTTCACCGAGTCCAGGCAGCGAAGGCCCTCCTCTGCTCCGTGGATTTCCGAGCGGGAAAGGGCGTGGCCGATCCGCGCGCCGATGGCCGGAGTCAGGGTCATGAGGGTTTCGTAAAATCTGACGATCATCGGCCAGTCGATGAGCCCGGTGACCGCCCGCGCGGCATGGACCGATTGAATGGCAGCCTCAAGTTGGAATCGCCCTGGCGTTCGTCGGGTCGCGGCCTGGCGGATCAGGTCGTCGGCCTCGTTCATCATGGGCTTCAACCAGAGTCTGGTTTCCTGCCTCAACAGCGGGATGAAGCCGCCATCTTTCCCGCGCCTTGCCTGCCGTCTGGCGTGGCAGTGAAGCATCAGCGCCAGCAGGCCGAGAGGCTCGGGCTCTTCGGGCGTGAGTCGGACCAGCAGACGGCCGAGCCAGATCGCCTCCTCGGCCAGCCCGCCGTCCGGCGAGTCGGGATCAAGCATCGTTTCCCAGCCCGAGTTGAACGCCACATAAATGGCATCCATCACGAACTCGAGGCGCTCCGGCCATTCCTCAGGTCCGGGCACATGAAAGGGGATGCCTGCTGCACGGATCTTCGACTTGGCCCGGACCAGCCGCTGGCTCATGGCGGCGGGTGAAACCAGGAACGCCGAGGCGATGCGGGCGGCATCGAGACCGAGGACGGATTGCAGGCTCAGCGGTGCCCGGGCCGAAGGATCGATCGCCGGATGCGTGCAGACGAAAAGCAAGCGCAGCCGCTCATCGGGGAAGTCCGCTTCGGAGTCCGCGAGTTCTTGGGCATCCTCGAGCGCGACCAGAAGCTGCCCTTCCAGGCGGCTCCGGGTTTCGCCGCGTCTTTGCGAGTCCACGAGGCGTCGTCGCGCCGTGGTGATCAGCCAGGCCTCTGGTTTCGCTGGGATGCCTTCGGCGGGCCACTGCTTCATGGCGGCGAGAAAGGCTTCCCCCAGCGCATCCTCAGCAGCCGAGAAGTCTCCGCCGGCCCGGGCTGTTAGAAATGCGACCAGCTGCGAATACGAGTCGCGTGCGGCCGCCACGATGGCGTGATCGATCTCCGTGGCGGCCATGGAGTTCAGGACTGGGCTTGCGGAGGAGCCAGCACGGGGCGTACCTCGGTGGAGCCATTGCTTGCGGACGGGGCCCGGGCGGCCCACTCCAGCGCGGTGTCGAGATCAGGCACGTCGATGACGAAGAAGCCGCCGAGCATTTCCTTCGATTCCGCATAGGGCCCATCGTGCACCTGACGCTGGCCGTCGCGGATGCGGACCGTGGTGGCGGTGTCCGGTGGCTGGAGGCCGGCCCCGCTGACCATGTGGCCGGAGGTGGCGACGGTGCCTGCGTAGGCCGACCACGCCGCCCAGTAGGCAGGGGCCTTTTCCGGATCGGTGCGTTTGGCGAGTTCCTCAGCGGATTCGGTGAAGAGAAGCATGTATTCCATGGTGTTGGTGGGTGTTGGTTTGAGGTTGGATGGAGGGCAGTTCTCGCCTCTCCGGAAGGATGTCGTTTCAAAAAGCAGCAATCAGACAATTCGGATGCTTTTTCTTCGAACGCTCGGACATCGGAAAGCCAGAACGGGATGGCGGGAAATTTCGTGATTTTTGATATCGATGAAAAAGTTGGCCCGGTCGCTGCTTGACTCTGGATGTCGCGACACATTGGCGGTCCGACTGAGACGCTTCTTGGTTAATGGGTTTTCCAAGGGGTGGGTCGGTCGGGCCGCTCTTTTTTTGCCCGGACGGCAGAGGGCCTTTGGCAACTGACCCGTCCAAATGATCCGGATGATCCTTCGGACCATGGCGGGTCGAAAGTGTCCATCCATTCTGGGTCATCTGCCTGATCAATCCGTCGCAGAAACGCCCGGCAGTAGCGGACGTCCCACAGCTCATGAAGGAGGTCCATCGCCTCCAGCGGTCCGAGCCCTGCTGGCCTTGAAGCCGAATGGACGGATCGCTCCGGAGGACGTGCGTTTTGCGAACGAGATCTTCCACTTCACCGAGGCTCCTGATCCGCACAAGTGATTGGAAAGACCCATGGGCCGCCCGTCGTTGAGTGGGCATGAAATTTCTCACCGCGGGCTCATGGAGCCTGTTGATCCTCGGCCTTTCTCTGAACGTGGTGAACGCAGAGACCTTGATCATCCGGATCGGCGGAAAGTCGGGAGGAGTGGAGCTGCCGGCGGCACTTGACCTTCTGAAGAAAAGCCGCGCCGAGCATCCCGAGCAGGCGGTCGACCTGGTCCTGGCCGATGGCACGTATCGGCTGACCCAGCCACTCGTGCTTGGCCCCGAGCACAGCGGCAGCGAAGCCGCCCCGGTCCGTGTTCTCGCGGCTCCCGGTGCCCATCCTGTGATCAGCGGCGGTGTGCCGATCCGTGGATTCAGGAAAACGGCCGAGGGCAACTGGGAGGTGAAACTTTCCGGCATCGAGGGCTTCGACCAGCTCTGGGTCAACGGCCGCCGCGCGGTCCGGGCCCGCTTTCCTGATCAGGGTTTCATCAAGGCGAAGGACGTGGCCGAGGAGCTGCTCGAAGGACCGCAAGGAAAGCGCGCACGCCAGACCGTGACCTTCACTCTGGAGGATTTGAAAGGCCTGGCGGGACTCTCCGAAGCCGCGCTGCACCGGGTTCAGTTTCTCGCCTATCACAAGTGGGACAACACCCGCCGCTTCGTCGAAACGGTGGATCTCCAGACCGGAAAGCTGACAGTCGTCGGCCAGCCGATGAAGTCCTGGAACAAGTGGGACGCCAAAACCGGCATCATCCTGGAAAATGTCCGCAGCGCCCTCGATCAACCCGGTGAGTGGTTCCTCGCCGACGATGGCACCCTCACCTACAAGCCCCTGCCCGGCGAGGATCCAGCGAGAGCCGAGGTCATCGCTCCCCTTGCCACCCAGCTCCTCATCCTCCGCGGCCAGCCGAATCAACCGCTCCAGCACGTCACTTTTCGCGGCCTCGCCTTTCAGGAAACCGGCTGGCGCTGTCCGCCCCAGGGCTTCGAGCCCACCCAGGCCGCCGCCACCATCGAGGCGGTGATCCAGGGCGATCATGTCCGCTCGGTGAGCTTCGATCACTGTGAAATCGCCCACACCGGGATCTACGGACTGTGGTTCCGGAAAGGCTGCCGCGACAACCGCGTCGAGCACTGCCACCTCCACGACCTCGGAGCGGGCGGCCTGCGGATCGGGGAAATGGGGCCCTCTTCCCAACCGGCAGATCAGACCAGCCATCAGGTCTTTGACAACAACATCCTCAGCGATGCCGGTCGCGTCTTTCCCTGTGCCGTCGGCGTCTGGATCGGCTACAGCGGCGACAACCAGGTCACCCATCATGATATCAGCCACCTGCCCTATTCCGGCGTCTCCGTCGGATGGCGCTGGGGCTACGCCGAAAGCTCCGCCAAGCGGAACCGGATCGACTACAACCACATCCACCACATCGGCGACGGCCTCCCCAGCGACATGGGCGCGGTTTACACGCTCGGGCCTTCAGAAGGCACCACCGTCAGCCACAACCACATCCACGACGTCATCTCCTACGACTACGGCGGCTGGGGACTCTACAACGACGAGGGCAGCACCGGCATCGTGATGGAAAACAACCTCGTCCACCACACCCGCACCGGCGGCTACCACCAGCACTACGGGAAGGAAAACCTCATCCGGAACAACATCTTCGCCTACGGGGAAAAGCAGCAGATCCAGTTCACCAAGCCCGAGGACCACACCTCGTTCCATTTCACCAGAAACATCATCTTCTGGGACAGCGGCCTCACCCTCGGCGGTGGTGGCTGGCGGAAAGGGAATTATGAGATGGATCGTAATTTGATCTGGCGCACCGATGGCAAGCCGCTGGAGTTCGTCGGCATCCCGCTCGCGCAGTGGCAGAAGATGGGCCATGACGCGAACTCGGTCTTCGCCGACCCGCTGTTCCGCGACCCAGCGAAAGGCGACTGGCGTTTCAAGGAAGGCTCGCCCGCCCTCGCCCTGGGCTTCAAGCCCTTCGACCCCACCGAAGCCGGAGTCAAAGGCGATACCGCCTGGAAACGACTTGCGGAAGGGAAGTAGCTCAAGTTTGCAACTTGAGTGCACGGTGCAGCGCTTTCCCTCAAACACGACACGGACTCCCACCGATTCCGAACACAAAAGACCCTAGCGAACGCTGCCTCATACGCCGATCCCAAAATGGACCGCGAACTTCAGTTCGCCGGAAGTCCCCATTGGGAACGCGGGTTACCAACCCATAAAATGGAATGAACCACAAAGGACACAGAGAACACAAAGAATCAGACCAGGGTACCCGCGCAGCCACTGGAGGTGACCCAACCACGGACGAAGCCCCAAGGGAGCGCGGGTTTCCAACCCGCAGTCTGAAATAGTGACGCCAGCGGGCGAACAAGCTGCATTGTAATCCAAACCAATGCCTTCGCTCGTGAGAATGAGACCGCCCAGATCGACATTTCCTGCGAGGCCAGGCTGAATGGCGCAGGTCACAGGAAAGGTCTTGCCGCCCGAAACCTGATAGGCCAAAACTCTGCGGAATAGGTTCCGTCGAATAGCGACCCAGATTAAGCAGAATCGCAGTCCTTCGTTAATGCATTTTCCGTTCCCATCATGAGGCAGTTCCGCTCCATTTTCCTGATCACACCTATCTTGCTCGGTCTTGCATCGTGCAGGAAGCAGACTCAGGTCACTCAGGTGGAATCGACTGCCGTGGCGGCTCAGTCTTCGCCGGCATCACTTGTTCCCATCGCAAATGTGGAGTTGCCTCCCCACATCAAACCGTCGTTGGGGAAGACGATCTTGTTCGCCGATTTCGAACATCCCGAGCCGAATGGTATCCCCCTGTATCTTATTAATGGGAATCAGTCCGACCAGTATGTGCCCCGACATGGAGGGGATTTCGACATCAAGCTGGAGTTTCAGGATGAAAGCGGGAAATGGGTGCGTGCTGAGCCGCATTATTACAGTCCCTGCGGCAACGGTTATGCTGGATCGATCGTGCCCCCCGGCATGTACCGGGAAATCAGTGGCTACAGGCCACGAGAAGGAAAATCGGTCAAGGTGCGCTACAAGATGTACTCCGCTCTCGGAATTGTCTCGAATGAAGGAATGGGAGTCGTCTCTATAGCGGATGTGGATCTCGCGGCAAAGGACCACATGGCGATGAGGTATCTTCCTTCAGTGTTTGAGGAAGCGTTCGACGAGCAAACGCAGAAATTGACTCCATCCCAACGCGTGGGTGCATTGGAACTTCTTCAATGCTTCGGGAAAGCGACCGATGTCAGGGAGAAGGCGAGAGCACTCGCCGATGGTTGGAGCACATTTAACAAATCAACTGCCGAGCAAAAAAAAGCGGCGGCAGACATGCACCGTCTTCTCTCCAAACCGGAACCGAAGGATCAGTCCTTCGATCGTCTTGTTCGTGAATGTTGGAAGCGGATCAGCCGGCAATCGTCAGGCCCCAACGAGTCACTTGTCCCTTGGATTGTATGCGAACAACTCTCGCGGAAATTCTTTCGCGAAGGGCTGTATGGGGTGCCTGAAAGTGGCATGGTGTCCGACCTTGGCACCTGGGAGGCTGTTACACGCCATGCCGCCCAACTTCATCCAAGCGCCGATGAATCCATTCGAAGGAGCATCGAAGAGCTGCTGGAATCGGATTTCCTCGTGGATAGCTTTCTCAAGCGGGACGATCTCGTGAAGCTCCTGAATACCACCGAGCAGGCAACTTACATCGCGTCGTGTGCTTTCGTGCGTCGCTATGAACGTGAGTGGCTCGCGGAGCAGGCCATGGGGTTCCGTGCGGAATTCAAACCCAAGGTCGTTCTTGCGCTTTTCTCTGGAGGCAAGAGTTGGGAAATCATGCAGATTCGCGGGCGCTGTTATCCAATCATCCCACCGAAGGATTCCGCGCAAGAAAGGCTTTTGGAGGATGCGTTGGAATCAGATCCGGCAAAGGTGGCATTTCTGCTCTGCTATTGGGCTGAAGATTCCCCCAGAGGAACGATCAATTTCGGCCCGACCATCACCCTTGCTCTCAGACGACACCTGCAGAAGGAAAAAGAAAGGAAGGAGGAATTCGTCATGCCGCCATTGGACCTGATGCATTATGAAGTCAGATACCTCGCCCTCGCCCGCGACGAACAGGACACTCCCTTGCTCGAGGCTCTCCTGGCCCACGGAGGCTATTCGACATCCACAGGAACGTCGTATGGATCTGGAAACGAAAAGACAGAAGTTAGTTATGTGGGCTATGGGATACGTCACGTCGCAGCGGAAATGCTTGAGGAGCGAGGCGTTAGAGTGCCGCCCGACGTGGTGGTTTCAAAGAAGACTTCAAGCAAGGGAACGAAGGTAGCAACATTCAGCGAGTATAGCAGGTGGAATATGCGGGGAGATCGATGAGTGCTGATTGAATTGAACGTGACCAAGCCGCAAAAAAATCACCATGGAATACTCAATCAAATCCCCCAACGCTTTCCTTTGGAAAACCGGCTACAACGAAGAAGGGATCCGAAGCCATGTCCGGGCCGGGAAGGTGACAGTAGATTGGCTGGTTTGCCCCCACGGGGATTCGGCGAATGCGGTGACGGTCGCGGAGTTCCTCGAAAATCCATCAATCCTGAAGATATCAAATGAGCTTCTCGCTGGCCCGACTCCGGTTGTCGCCAGAGAGCCTCAGGCGCCCTTGTCGGTGGCAGCCATGGGTTGGTGGGTGTTTGGAGGGTCTTTGCTCGCGTATTTCTTTCTGTCACTGGCCTTCCTCGATCCCTCAGCCGCACTCACAAGAGGCATCGGCGTCTCGGTATGGATCGCCACCTTGCTGAAGGGCTTGGAGGCCTTGATCATGGCCGGAGCGATCACCGCCCTGCTGGGTCACGCTTGGAAAAAGCGGAAGCAGCCTTGAGAGTAAGAGTGAGTGTGACTAAAAAGCTGTGTGAAAATCAAAAAGAGGAATTCAACCGCAGATGGACGTGAGTTTGAAGAAAGATGGCATGCTTCAATCCATTATGTTTCAGATTCTTGATCTGCGTTTATCCGCGTCCATTTGACCTCTGGTCCATCTCCACTGTGTTCCGATTGCGGTTCCACTCTCTGAATGTTTCATCCCGGAATCCCTTGTTCGAGACATCCTCGAAAGTACAATATATTGATATGAATGGAGTCAAGTGACCCAGCGAGACCCGACAAAGACTCTGACAATCCAATTCTGATGTCTGATCCCTACGAGTCCCCGACGAGTCAGCCGGATCCCGCTCCTCCGACAGCGAAGTCAGGGTGCCGGGCTCCGGTCGTGGGCTGTCTTTCCGGTGGTTGCCTCATTCCCATCGCTCTCTTCCTGTTGGCTGCATTTACGGGAGATGTTGGAGGCCCTCTGATTTGGCCGATGCTGTCGGTGGTCCTTGGCGTGATTGGGATGATCGTCGAGTTCGGCTACAGGCTGGTGAAGAAGATGGTTTCGTCGTGAGCCACTCATGGAGAGGAAAGTCCCGTTCGCGGCCGACTGGAAACGAAAGCCTCCCACCCTCAAAAACCAAACAACCGCAAGATTTGCGGAGTAAATGGCGTAGAGTTCCGAGCCTCGCGGAAGTGGAACCGTTCCATTCTGCGATCTCGATTCTCCACGCCCATCATGAGGAAGCTATACCCCATTTTCCTTTCCGTGTCGCTGCTGTTTGGCCTTTCCGCCTGCAAGAGGCCGACCGTGGCCGTGCAGGCCGAGCCCGCAGCCGTCGCGGATCTGCCGGAGAAGATTTCCTTCAACACCCACATCCAGCCGATCCTCTCGGAGAAGTGCTACCACTGCCACGGACCGGACTCCGGCACGCGCGAACCGAAGAAGGAACCTCTGCGGCTTGACCGGGAAAAGCTCGCCTTCACCCCGCGCGAGGATGGCCAGCCGGTGATTCTCAAGGGCGACCCCGCGAAATCTTTGCTGATGAAGCGGATTTACACCAAGGATCCCGACGAGGTGATGCCGCCACCGGAGTCGCACAAGGAACTGACGCCGACCGAGATCGCGTTGCTTGAGCGCTGGATTGAGCAAGGCGCGGTTTATGAGGATCACTGGGCCTTCATCCCGCCGAAGCGTCCGCCGTTGCCTGCCGATGGAACCGCTGGAGGCAATCCGATCGATGCCTTCGTGGAGTCGAAGCTGAAGGAGCATCGTCTCACGCTTTCCCCAGCGGACGATCCACGCGCCTTGGTGCGCCGTCTGTCGCTCGACACCACCGGCCTGCTGCCCGATCCGGCCGAGGTCGAGGCCTTTGCGGCGAACCCGACCGACGCCGCCTACTCGGCCCTGGTGGACAAGTTTCTCGCCTCGCCCGCCGCCGCCGAGCATCGCGCCCGCTACTGGCTCGACTATGTCCGTTACTCCGACACCAACGGCCTGCACTTCGACAACTACCGCTCGATCTGGCCTTACCGCGACTACGTCATTCGCTCGTTCGGGGAGAACAAGCCCTTCGACCAGTTCGTGCGCGAGCAGCTCGCAGGGGATCTCTTGCCAAAGAGCACGGTCGATCAACTCGTCGCCACCGGCTACATCCGCTGTGCGGTGACCACCAACGAGGGCGGCACGATCCGCGAGGAGGTGGAGACGAACCTTTCGCGCGACCGCGTGGAGGCCTTCGGCGCGGCCTTTCTCGGCCTGACGGTCGGTTGCGGGACCTGCCACGACCACAAGTTCGATCCGACCACGCAGAAGGACTTCTACTCGCTCTCCGCCTTCTTCAACAACATCGACGGCAAGGCCTGGGACGAGAACATCCACAACTCGCGTCCGGTGCTGAACCTGCCGAAACCCGAACAGCGCCCGGCCCTCGAGGCGGCGGTGGCGAAACGCTCGGCCGCCCGGGCCAACTACGAGGCCCGTCGTAATTCGGCAGCCGATCGTTTCAAGGCCTGGCTCGCGGGTGGCAACAAGCCTGCTGCCGTGGCTCCCGACGCGCTGGAGGTGCGTTTGAAGTTCGATGAAGGAACCGGCGAGGTCGTCCGCAACTCCGCGCCGAAGGCCCGAACCGCCAGCTACACGGCCGACACCAACCCGCTTGCCTGGGGCGAGGATAGCTGGCTGTGGCCGTCGGCGCGCTTCGACATGAGCACCCGCCTGGCGCTGCCTGACGAGGGCGATTTCGAGGCCGATCAGGCCTTCTCCGCCGGGACGTGGACCATGCTGCGCCTTTCCCCTTCGAACACGATCACCGGAGACGGCTCGCTGCTGTCCCGCATGGGCGGCCCGGAACGCAACGCCCATCGTGGCTGGGATCTTTTCGTCGAGGGCAACAAGCTCGTCGTCCACATCGTCAACCACTGGCCGGAAAGCGCGATCCGCGTCGAGACGGTGGGCATTCCTCGTGGTCAGTGGATCCATGCCGGTTTCACCTACGATGGATCCAGTAAGGCCGCCGGGGTGCAGATCTACCTGAACGGCAAGCCGGTGCCGATGACCGTCAGCAACGACTCCCTCCAGCCCGGCCAAACGATCCGCACCGATGCGCCGCTGCAGCTCGGTCGGCGTGAAAACCTCCAGCTGCTGCGCCAGTGCCGCTTCCAGGACCTCCGCGTGTATCATCGGGCCTTGTCGAAGGAGGAATTTGTTCGACTGCCCTTCGAGGACCCCGCGTCGGAGATCGTCGCCGCCTCGGCTGATCCCGCCACTTGGTCGGTAGACCAGCGCTTCGTGGTGCTCGACCGCTTTTTCCTCGGCGAAAAGGATGCGGACGCGATCAAGCTCGCCGCCGAAGTGAATGCAGCCAACGCCGAGATCGAGGCGCTCGGCAAGGACGGCACGCCAACCCTGATCGCTGCCGAGAAATCCACCCCGGCCTCCGCCTCGGTCCTCACCCGTGGCAACTATGCTTCCCGTAAAGAGCGCGTCTTTCCCGCCACGCCGGCCTTCCTGCCGCCGTTGCCCGCCTCGCTCCCTGCGAACCGGCTCGGCCTCGCGGAATGGCTGTTCCTTCCCGAGAACCCGCTGTTCTCCCGCGTCACCGTCAACCGCGCCTGGCAGGAAGTCTTTGGCACCGGTCTGGTCGAAACCTCGGATGACTTCGGCATCATGGGCGCGCGACCCTCGAATCCCGAGCTGCTCGATTGGCTCGCGGTCGAGTTCCGCGAATCGAAGTGGGACCTGCGCCACCTTTACAAGCTGCTGCTGACCTCGCGCGCCTACCGCCAGTCGCAGCAGATCACACCGGAAAAACTCGCCGCCGATCCCGCCAATCGCCTGCTCTCACGCGGTCCGCGTTTCCGCCTGGATGCCGAGGTGCTGCGCGACGTGGCCCTCCAGTCCTCCGCGCTGCTCAATCCCGAAGTCGGCGGGCCATCGGTGAAATCCTACCAGACTCCCGGCATTTGGGAGGCCGTCTCGATGCCGGAGTCGAACACCTTGCACTACAAGCAGGACAAGGGCGGCGCGCTTTATCGGCGTTCGATGTATTCATTCTGGAAACGGTTCGCGCCGCCGCCGTCGCTGGAGACCTTCGACGCCCAGGCGCGTGAGACCGTCTGCATCCGTCGCGCCCGCACCAACACGCCCTTGCAGGCCTTGGTGACGATGAATGATCCGCAGTTCTTCGAGGCCGCGCGAAAGCTCGCCGAGCGCGCCATCAAGTCCGGCAGCGATCCCGCCGCGCGGCTTGATTTCATGGCCCGACTGCTGATCGCCCGCCCGCTCGACGCGAAAGAGAAGACCGCTCTAACAAAATCGCTCGCCCGCTTTTCAGACTACTACAAGGCCCACCCGCAGGATGCGAAGGACCTGCTCACCAACGGCGAAAGCCCGGCCGATCCCTCGCTCGATCCGGTGGAGCTCGCCACCTGGTCGGTCACCGCGAACCAACTCCTCAACCTCGACGAATTCCTCGTCAAATAAGCGCCATGCACCCCTGTTCCGATCATT
>JAIXPW010000091.1 GCA_027485995.1 Verrucomicrobiaceae bacterium | reverse complement strand
TGTCCGTCGTCGAATGATTTGGAACAGGCGGCTTGATTTTGGAGCGGAGGGCTCCGGCTCATCTGGTTTAGGTTATGCTGCTTGACGCTGATGGTTCAAGCGGCGGTTCTGGATGGTTTGCAGTTTGATGCGCCTCCTTTCGGCCAGGATGGTTTCGCCGCGTCCGAAGTAGACGTCAGCTGGGGTCAGGTTGCCGATGCTCTCGTGGTATCGGTGGTTGTTGTAGTGGTCGATGAAGGCAGCGATGGCGGCCTCAAGTTCGCCTTCGAGGAAGTAGTTTTCCAGAAGAATGCGGTTCTTGAGTGTCTGGTGCCAGCGTTCGATTTTGCCTTGGGTCTGGGGATGCATCGGCGCACCACGGACGTGCTTCATGCCTTTGTCGTCGAGGTATTTGGCCAGATCCTCGGCGATGTAGGACGAGCCATTATCGCTGAGAAGCCGGGGTTTGTGCAGAACCCTGGCGCTGTCGCAGCCAGACGCGGCCAAGGCGATGTCGAGCGTGTCGGTCACATCTTCAGCCCGCATGGTGCTGCAGAGCTTCCAGCCGATAACGTATCGGGAGTAGTCATCGAGGATGGTCGACAGATAGAACCAGCCCCAGCCGATGACCTTCAGGTAGGTAAAATCAGTCTGCCACATCTGGTTGGGCGCCGTGGTCTTGTCCTTGAACTCGTCGGCCGCCTTGATCACGATATAGGCTGGGCTGGTGATGAGGTCATGGGACTTGAGCAGGCGGTAGACCGAAGCCTCTGAGACGAAATACTTTTCGGTGTCGGTGAACTTGACGGCCAGTTCGCGCGGCGACAGCTCGGGCTCCTCAAGCGCCAGAGTCAGGATCTGATCCCGCACCGCTTCGGGGATCCGGTTCCAGACCCGGGAAGGAGAGGAAGACCGGTCCTCCAGCCCCTCTGGCCCGCGCTCGACGAAGCGGTCATACCAGCGATAAAACGTGGTGGGCGGGATGCCGATCTTGGCCAGGGTGCGCCTGACGGGCAGATGCGATTGCTCGACCAGCCGGATGATTTCCAGCTTTTCAGCGGCGGGATACCTCATTCGCCGTCTCCCCCAACCCCGCTCATGTTTTTTTTGAGCATGCGGTTTTCCAGCGTCAGGTCGGCCACCAGTTCCTTCAGTGCCACGGCCTCGGCTCGCAGGTCCTTGACCTCGCCGCTACTCGCCTGGCGAGCGGTGTCGCCAGCCAGCCGCTTCTTGCCAGCCTCAAGAAACTCCTTCGACCAGCTGTAATACAGGCTTTGGGCGATGCCTTCCTTCCGGCACAGCTCCGCGATGCTGTCTTCGCCTCGAAGGCCAGACAGCACGATCCGGATCTTCTCCTCAGAGCTATGCAGCTTGCGCGTCGCGCGCCGGATGTCCTTCACAACCTGCTCGGCAGGCGCCTTCGTCGTCACGGGGTTCTTTGTCATCTCCACCTCCATGTGGGGTCAAGATGAGCCGCAAAACCTCCGCTACGCAATCACGCCAAAATGTTCCGTGGGTGCTGATGGCGGACAGTTCACCAGTACCGCGGAACGTAGCACCCATCGGGCAACGCCAAATCTGCAGCGGAGGCTCGATGGGCCAGGGCGTAATCCTCTCGATGAAGACTGCGCGGGCATGCGCACAGGGTGCCGACGCCGGCCATCCTCCGGACAGGCACAGCAGGATAGCGCAGTCCACTTGGTAGGCTTGCGCCGGTGTGGGAGTGATGCTTCCCCAGCCGAGTCCCATAACAAGGGCTGCGGCTATCGGGCGAAGGGAGGACGACATTTGGCTACTCCAGCTTGTCTCAAGGCTCACTCCACTACTCTTGATAGCATTAATAGACATTGACAAGCGTCTCTCGCATCGGCACTGCGCTCGAGAGCGTGTTTTCAGCGTTGCCCCGTCGCATATGGGGCAACGCCGTTGCCATGCTTGGCTTATCACCCACCGGTTCAGTTCGGGTGTAGTGACGGGCACTTGCTGTTTTCTCAGCAAATCGACGGTTGAGCTGGGTCTGCGGTGGGTGATTTTGGATAATCAAAAGGGCAGGGGGGTTATATATGGGTTTGAATCAAGGGTTAAGGCATTTAGAAGCCGATTTTTCTCCTTTCTATTCATGATGTTGCCGGAATGGTAGGTGTGTGATAGGCCAAGGGACGGTGGGCGATAGGACGCCTGAGGGTGTGTGATCGGACGACGGGCAATCTACTGGCAGTTTGCGTCGAACCGAACCACTGGCGATCCTGACGGTGATGCGAACAGTCCCGTTCTTCTGGGCTGGTGGTGGGTGATAAGCCAATAGGTAGCCGTTGGTGTGCGATAAGCCAACTGGTTGACTCTTGGTGGGTGATAGGACAACGTGAGGTTCGGTGGGTGATAAGCCAAGGAACCGATTCTGCGGTGGGTGATCAGACAACAGGATAGCGATGGTGGGTGATAAGACAACACAAAGAAGCCCTTTGCTCCCGGACCGCTTTCAGCAGCCCGACCTCTTCATCTGCGACATCTTTGATGCCGCTCCGAAGAGCGACATGGCGGGCATGGAGCATCCGGTTTTCTCCATCGCCAAGCGTCCGGACCATCAGACGCGCCGCTACGAAAACGGAGAGAACTGGATCGAGATTTCGCCGTCCGCCAAAGGTCTCGCGACGGTGTTCGACAGGGACATCCTGATCTTCTGCATCTCGCAGCTGATTGCCGCCCTGAACGACGGGCGCACCGTATCAAAGACGGTCAGCTTCAAGGTGATCGACTACCTGATCGCGACCGGCAAGCCAGTAGGAGGGAGCGCCTACCTGCGCGCTGAGGACGCCCTGGAGCGGCTGCGCGGAACTTCAATCAAGACCAACATCGTCACTGCGGCAGAGCGCCAATGGCAGGTATTCGGCCTGGTTGAGAGCGCCAAGACCATCCGTCGTGACAGCGACGGTGCACTGCAGGACGTCCAGGTGACGCTGTCGGATTGGGTGTTCAACGCCATCCGCGCCAAGGAAGTCCTTACGATCAGCCGTGACTATTTCCGCCTTCGCAAACCGCTTGAGCGGCGGATGTACGAGATTGCGCGCAAGCACTGTGGCCGGGCGGCGGAGTGGAAGATCGGGCTGGAGAAGCTGCGGCTGAAATGTGGCTCGCAGTCGACCTCGAAAGAATTCAAGCGCCTTGTCAGCAACGTCATCGACGACAATCTCGAGCATGGCCATTTCCCGGACTACATCCCAAGCCTGGAGGGTGAGTTCGTCGTCTTCCGGGGCAGGGGGTCCGTGCCGCAGCCGATCGAGGAAATCTACGAGGGTCGGATCGACCCTGAGATTTATCACGAGGCCCGCGAGGTCGCACCCGGCTGGGACGTGCGATTCCTCGAGCATGAATGGCGCAAGTGGTGCGCTGCCGAAGAGATCGAACCGAAGCGCCCAGACCGCCACTACATCAAGTTCTGCCAGAGCTGGTTCGAGAAGCGCGGGAAGCCGTAAGCCTTAGGACGCAAGGCGATACGGCCTAGTCAAGCACTTCCCGCTACGTTGGCAAGGTCCTCCCCAATGGGCCCGCAAGAAGCCGTTCGAGCGAGGCACCGAGAACGAGCCAACCCAAGAAACTGACGCCTATGACCCGAGCGACATAGAGTGCGGCCAGATCGGGCGGGACCATTGGGGCGGCGACAGGCGAGGTTGGCGCACCCACAACATGGGGCAACGCGATCACCGCAATGGCCGCCGCACGCACCGCCCAACTCTCGAAGCGGTAGGTGAGCGCCAAGCCGACGGCTGTGGCCAGGAGAGTCGCAATCCACCACAGTTGGCGCGCATCAAGATCGGCGGCAGGCATCCCAGGAAGCTCTGGCGGCAAGCCGAACGCTGGTGCGACCGAAGCTACCGCAAATCCGGACACGGCAATTCCGACTGCCGAGAACGGCCGGACCCTGTCCGATATTTGCGCGGCAGACATCGCAGCGCCAGCCAAAAGCCCGAACCCGCACCAGGTCAGCGTCAAGAAGAGGACAGTCAGACCTGCACGGGGCAGATCCGTTCCGTGCATTTGCACGTCACTATGTTGGGTCGGTGTCGGCGTGGGCGGCTGCTCCACAGTCTGGATCAGCGGCAGAGCCAACTCTCCGCGTTCATATCGTTCCGCTTGGATGATCAGAGGCTGGATGAGCCAAAGTTGGAGCAGGGCAACCACGAGGCCGGCTAAGGCACCCGCAATCAGCCCGCCCGAAAGCAGGGTCCTGGACATAATGTATGGCTCCAGCCGTCAGTGGCAGGGAAAGCCGGTCGCGTGGCGGGTGTCGTGCGTCGCTGCGTGCAACGCATCGGGCTGAGAAAACCCTGCGACGAACAGCAAAACGACGCCGAGAACGGCACTTGCGAGGATTGGTCTCAGGGAATCGTTCGAGCGCGATACGGCAAGAGTCGATGTGGACATGGAACAGGTCTCCGCCCGTCACACCCGACGGGTAGGGGGGGCAATCGTAGTCTGGCCGGTCTCCTGGCTCGCGGATCAGCACGGCCCTTCGCCTTCCCGGGGAATCACCCAGTGGCTCGATGAAGGGCCGCTACCGCATACAGTCGCGGGGGCGGCTGAGGCATCGGACGCCCGATTGGGTCCGCCCTTCCTCATTCCCGATTGAGTTCCAGGGCTCTGCGCCCCCTGAACACCAAACAATGTAACGGTCGCGCCGATCCTGTCCAAAGTCAACCGGATTACCGGAAAGCAGAAAGCTGCGCCGCCGTTGCCTTTGCGGTCTGAATACTCTTGCCAACAGGTCCAGGCTCTGTCCCTTGCCCTAGGTCAGCAAGGATCGGGCAGTCAGGCCGGTGGTCGCCGCAGCAGGCGTCCGCCAGGTGGCGCAGGGTGTCGATCATGGCCTGCATCTCGCGCACCTTGCGTTCGAGACCGTCGATCTGGTCCGTTGCAAGGCGCTTCACATCCGCGCTCTGACGGGTCCGGTCGCGCCAGAGCGCCAGCAACTCCTCGATCTTCTCGACCGAAAAACCGAGGTCTCGTGAACGGCGGATGAAGCGCAACATCTGCACTTCGGTGGCGGAATACACGCGATACCCTGACCCGGTCCGCCCTGCGGTCGGAATGAGGTGGATGGATTCGTAGTAGCGGATCATCTTGGCCGATACGCCCGAGGCTTTTGCAGCTTCACCGATATTCATGACCATTCCTCCTTTAATTCATTGTTGCGGTCGAGAACCGCCGTAGCCGTAGGGCGTTCCCGAGCACAAAGACCGAGGACAAGGCCATCGCCGCCGCCGCGAAGATCGGTGATAGCAGGATGCCAAAGCTCGGCCACAGAATGCCGGCAGCAACCGGGATCAAGGCGGCGTTGTAGGCGAAGGCCCAGAACAAGTTCTGCCGGATGTTGCGCATCACAGCTTTTGACAGAGCGATCGCGTCCGACACCGCCGTCAGTCGCCCTGTCATCAGCACGACGTCCGCCGCTTCGATGGCGATGTCGGTTCCGGTGCCGACGGCCAGGCCCACATCCGCCTCGGCCAGCGCCGGGGCGTCGTTGATGCCGTCGCCCACGTAGGCGAGCGTCCCCATCGCCTTCAGCCGCTTCACTGCCGTGACCTTGCCGTCGGGCAGCACCTCGGCCACGACCTCATCGATACCGAGCTGGCGAGCGATGGCGTTCGCCGTGCGGGCGTTGTCGCCGGTGATCATCGCGACCTTCAGGCCAAGGGCGTGCAGGGCGCGGATCGCCTGCGGTGTCGTCTCCTTGATCGGATCGGCGATGGCGAGGATCGCTGCCAGCCTGCCTTCAATGGCGGCATAGAGCGGCGACTTTCCTTCGTCGCCAAGACGCTCGGCGGCGTCGGCGAACGGGGCCACGTCGAGCCCCAGCTTCGACATGTAGCGGTCGGCGCCGACCTCGATCCGTTTCCCGCCCGCCTGGGCAAAGACGCCAAAGCCGGTAAGCGACTCGAAGGCGGTAACCTCGGGCAGGATCAGCCCATCCTCCGCTGCCGCCGCGACAATGGCTCGGGCGATGGGGTGCTCGGACTTTGCCTCGACTGCCGCAACCAATGCCAGCACGGTGGCGCGGTCGAACCCCGTTGCCAGCACCAGGTCGGTGAGGCGCGGTTTGCCCTCGGTCAGCGTGCCGGTCTTGTCGAAGGCCACCACCTTGACGCCTTGCAGTGCTTGCAGCGCCTCGCCCTTGCGGAAGAGGACGCCGAGCTCCGCCCCGCGCCCCGTGCCGACCATGATCGAGGTCGGGGTGGCCAGACCCATCGCGCACGGGCAAGCGATGATGAGGACGGCGACGGCATTGACGAGGCCAAAGGTCAGCGCCGGGTCGGGGCCGAAGATCAGCCAGACGGCAAAGGTCAGCGCGGCCAGCGCCATCACGGCGGGGACGAACCACATCGTCACCTGATCAACCAGCGCCTGGATCGGCAGCTTGCCGCCCTGCGCCGCCTCGACCATGCGGATGATTTGGGCCAGCATCGTCGCCTCGCCCACCGCCGTCGCGCGGAAGCTGAAGGCGCCGGTTTGGTTGATGGTGCCGCCGGTGACGGCGCTGCCTGCGGTCTTTTCCACCGGCAGGGGTTCGCCCGAGATCATGCTTTCGTCGATCCAGCTTGCGCCTGTCGTTACCTCGCCATCGACCGGCACCCGTTCGCCGGGGCGCACTTCGACCACATCGCCGGGGCGAACCTCGGCCACGGGCAGTTCGGTGGCCACACCGATGCGGACCACGCGCGCCGTTTTGGCCTGCAGACCCACCAGCCGTTTGATCGCCTCGGAGGTGCGGCCCTTGGCGCGCGCCTCCAGATACCGGCCGAGCAGTATCAGCGTCACGATCACCGCCGCCGCCTCGTAATAGACAAAGGTCGTCCCCGCAGGCAACACGCTGGGGGCAAAGGTGGCGACCAGCGAATAGCCGTAGGCGGCCGAGGTGCCGACGGCGACCAGGCTGTTCATGTCGGGGGTGAAACGGGCCAGCGCGGGCAGGCCCTTGCGGAAGAACCGCAGGCCGGGGCCGAAGAGGACGGCTGAGGTCAGGGCAAACTGCAAGTACCAGCTGTTCTGCATCCCGATGGTGTTTATCACCGCCATGTGGGCCCAGGCGAAGAGATGCGCGCCCATTTCCAGCACGAAAACCGGTAGAGACAGGGCGGCGGCGATCAGGACGTCGCGCTTGAGCATCGCCTCTTCGACGGCTTTCTTCGCGGCGGTCTCGTCTGCAATGGCTGTCGCAGATGCAGCGGTGCGGGCCTCATATCCTGCGTCCGCCACTGCGCGGGTCAGCGCCGCGAGGTCGGTCGATCCCGTCACGGTTGCCCGCTCGGTCGCAAGATTCACGGTGGCAGACGTTACCCCCGGCACCGACAACAGCGCCCGTTCCACCCTCGCCACGCAAGATGCGCAGGTCATTCCCTCGATGGCGAGATCGACGGGTCTTGTGGGCACGTCGTAGCCGGCATCCTCCACCGCCTTTACTAGCGCCGCGCGGTCCAGCGCCGGACCTGTGATCTCGGCGCGCTCGGTTGCAAGGTTGACGGATGCCGTCTCCACGCCTGGCACCGCCTTCAGCGCCCGCTCGACATGTGCAACGCAGGAGGCACAGGTCATCCCTTCGACGTCGATCATCATGCGATCAGTTCGAGGGAGAGACGGCTGCTTTGCGAGCATGTTCATCGCGGGACTCCTTCCAAAGGTGCTTCCGCAACAGGAGATAGTGCTTCCCATCATGGTAAGGTCAAGGGGTAAGTTCTATTCCATCATCACGGCTTTGTGGGGTTGACCTTACAACCGTGGGAAGCCCTATCTGACGATGCATGAGGCAAAACCCTGAAGGAGGCACTCATGCAGTTCCATATCGAAAACATGACCTGCGGCGGCTGCGTACGCAGCGTGACAAAGGCCATCCAGTCGGTCGATCCGGCGGCTGAAGTCAGCGCCGATCCCGAAACCCACAAAGTTGAAGTCAGGTCGGCGGCTCCCCGCGAGCGATTTTCCGCCGCGTTGACAGAGGTCGGCTACGCGCCCGCCTGAGAACTATCCAGCAACCCAACTTTGTCCTGAGGCGTTGCCCTTGGGCATGAACAAAAAAAGGAAAAGTAAATGAAGAAGATTGCGATTGGTGCCGTGTTTGCTGCCATGGTTGCCGCCGGAACCTATGTCTATGCCCAGTCCGACAACATGGCAGGCATGGACCATTCTGGCATGAACATGGGCAATGACGGCATGGCGATGATGAGCCATGCGACCCTGATCCCGCCGGAACTCGCCAACGACCCGGCGACCGTCGCCAGCGCCGCCGCGATGGACAAGATGATGGCCGACATGATGGTGCCCTACACCGGCAACCCGGATATCGATTTCGCCCGGGGCATGATCCCGCACCACCAGGCCGCCATCGACATGGCGAAGATCCAGCTCGAATTCGGCACGGATCCCGGGATGCGCGAGCTGGCCGAAGCGATCATAGCAGCGCAGGAATCCGAAATCGCCACGCTCAAGGCCTTCCTCGCCACCAAGGGCATGTAAGCCCGGGATGACCTTGGGCGGCGCGGTCGGGATCGGCTGCGCCGCCAGCAAATCCGGGACGCAAAGGAGTTCGGTTCGATGGCAAGCAACGCGCAGAAACCGGACACCGACCCTCCGATGGCCGGAATGGATCATGCCGCAATGGGGCATGGCGCGAAGCCTGCCGTTGATCACGCTGCAATGGGTCACGCGCCGAAGCCGGGGGGCCATGCCGGACACGGCGACATGGTGTCTGACTTTCGCCGCCGGTTCTGGGTCTGCCTTGCGCTGACCATTCCCGTCCTGATCCTGTCGCCGATGGTGCGCGAGTTTGTCGGGCTGGGCATGTCACCTCTGTTCGCAGGCGAGGAATGGGTCGCCCTCGCCCTGTCCTCGGTGATCTATTTCTGGGGCGGCTGGCCCTTCCTGACAGGCGCGCTGCCTGAGATTCGCAGCGGTCGACCGGGCATGATGACACTGGTCGCGCTGGCGATTTCCACCGCCTATTTCTATTCCGCCGCCGTCACGCTCGGCCTGCCGGGGGGTGAGCCGTTCTATTGGGAACTGGCGACGCTTGTCGCCATCATGCTGCTTGGTCACTGGCTGGAAATGCGTTCCGTCCTTGGTGCGTCGCGGGCGCTGGAGGAACTGGTGCGCCTGCTGCCCGACACCGCCTTGCGGGTCAAGGCTGACGGCGGGACCGAAGAAGTGCCTGTCGTGTCCCTGGTCGCGGGCGACCGCGTGGTGATCCGCCCCGGTGCCAAGGTGCCGGTGGACGGCACGATCCTCGAAGGTACCTCATCGTTCAACGAGGCGATGCTGACGGGTGAATCGAAGCCCGTCACCCGCGCGTCGGGCGAGACGGTGATCGGCGGCGCGGTCAACGGCGAGGGGGCGGTCACCATCGAGGTCAAGGCGACGGGCGAGGCCACCTATCTGTCGCAGGTCATCGCTATGGTGAAGGCGGCCCAGGCCAGCCGGTCACGCACCCAGGATCTTGCCACCCGCGCCGCGACCATCCTCACGTGGATCGCCATCACGGTGGGCCTCGGGTCCTTTGCCTACTGGATCTGGGCAGGCGAGACCGGCACCTTCGCGCTGGAGCGGATGGTGACGGTGATGGTCATTGCCTGCCCGCATGCGCTTGGCCTGGCCGTGCCGCTCGTGGTGGCGGTCTCGACCTCGCTCGCGGCGAAGAACGGCCTCCTGATCCGCGACCGCGCCGCATTCGAGCGCGCGCGCGACCTGAACGCAGTTGTCTTCGACAAGACGGGAACACTGACCGAGGGCCGGTTCGGCGTCAGCGACATCGTCATGCTGGAAGGCAGCGACGAGGCGGTTGCGCTGCGCATGGCAGCCTCGGTCGAAAGCCAGTCACAGCACCCGATTGCACAAGGCATCGTCATGGCTGCGACGGGCGAAGGCATCGGTTTCCCGGCTCCGGAGGGGTTGCAAAGCATCACTGGCGCGGGAGTTACAGCGCGGGTTGATGGGCAGGAGGTGGCCATCGTCAGCCCCGGCCACCTGCGCCGCCAGAACACCCCGGTCACAGACCCACGCCTTGCAGCGCTGGAGGAGTCGGGCAAGACCGTAGTGGTGCTAGTGCTGGGCGGCAAACCTCATGCCCTGTTCGCCTTGGCCGACATCGTCCGGGCGGAATCGCGCGACGTGGTGGCGCGGCTGAAGGCCCGCGGCGTGCGGTCGATCATGATGACGGGCGATGCCGAAGGTGTTGCAAAGTCGGTCGCCGACGAACTGGGCCTCGACGAATACTTCGCCCAGGTCCTGCCGGACCAGAAGGCGACCAAGGTGCGGGAATTGCAGGCGCGCGGGCTGAAGGTCGCGATGGTCGGGGACGGGGTCAACGACGCCCCGGCACTGGTGGTGGCCGATCTCGGCATTGCTATCGGCGCAGGAACGGATGTGGCGGTGGAATCGGCTGATGTCGTGCTGGTCCGCTCCGACCCGCGCGATGTCGAGGCGATCCTCGACCTGTCGCAGGCGACCTATGCCAAGATGGTGCAGAACCTGATCTGGGCCACCGGCTACAACGCCTTTGCCATTCCGATGGCTGCGGGGATTACCTTTGGCACCGGGTTCCTGATGACGCCAGCAATTGGTGCGGTGTTCATGTCGGCCTCTACCATCATCGTTGCCGTCAACGCGCAACTGTTGCGGCGCTACCGGGGTTGACGCGCCTATCCCATACCATGGAGCCCGTGAAGACTGCCGGTCAGCAGCACCGGAATTAGAACTGGCGTAGCGACGGCAAGGACAAGCAGGCGCTCACGCCAGCGGCTCAGCCGCAAGCACAGAAGGGCGGTCAGCGTCACGACCAGTGCGACCTCGAACATCCCGAACACATTGCCGTAGAAGCGGGCGTCCCAATAGCTGACCGGGCTGCGGAACACCCAGTCCGAGACAGGCCAGAACTGGCGGCGGGCGTCATCGTGATGGGTAAGGAGGTCCGCAAGAGCATGCAGTAGGCCGGCGCCAGCGAAGGCGCGCAGGATGACGTGCTTGAGCCAAATCGCTAGCGCAAGCAGCCCTCCCCAGATAAAGAAGCTGTGGTCCACCGCAAAGACGGCCTGCCAGTTCTCCGAGAAGAAAAGCTTGCTGAAGACCTCATGCTCAGGCACGTCGAGAACCCGGGTTGACCAGAGGACCAGGGCAAACATTGGCAGGTCCGGAGCAAGCCCGCCCACTAGCGCCGCCACCAATGTTGCCGGAACCAGCGGCCTTGCGAAGAGGGCAGCCCCGATCAGCATGTGCGACGGCGTGTTCATGGTGTCAGCATACCGGGACCGGCATGGATGACTCGTCTTCCGCAATCCGGCGAAGGAGCGCGTAGGGAATTGCGCCGTTCAGGACGGTCCGTCCCACCACTAGGCCCGGCGTGCCGACAAACCCGAATATGTCGGCAAGCGCCCGCGTCCGGTCGAGGTCCGCCTGCACGGCGGGCGATGCCATGTCGCGGGCGAGCCGGTCGACATCGAGACCTATGTCCGCCGCCACGCGCAGGACCGAGGCTTCCTCGGCAACGAGCGGCGTTCGCATGAAGCGACGCCGCAGCTCCTGCTGCTTGCCTTGCCGTGCAGCCGCGATCGAAGCGCGCGCGGCAAGTTCGGAGGGCGGCCCGAAAATGGGAAGTTCATGCTGAACCAGCCGGAACGAGGCGGGATACTCGGCGATCAGCGTGTCGAGGTCTCGCTCCAGCGCACGGCAGTAAGGGCAACGGAACTCGCTGAAATAGGCAATCGGCACAACGTCCTGCCGACCACCGGTGCCAAAGAGAGCAGGGCAGGGGTCGGCACGGATGGCATCGGCACGCGCGCGCCTCAGGTCGGCATCTCCTGACGCCGGATCAAGCCCGACGAGGGCCAAAGTTGCTCCGGATGTCTGGCCACCGCTTTCAAGACGGCGAAACGGTGGCAGATCCGCAAGGACAACATAGCGCGGGCCTCGCCCCGCGAGACGATCCCACGGCAGGGCCCGCAGACCATAGATCAGCGCTACGATCCCCCCGAAGACGACAAGGTCGCGGCGTCGCACGGTCACAAGACGGTCACGGGTGTGCCGACCGGAACCTGCTCGTAGAGTTGGATCACATGCTCGTTCAGCATCCGGATGCATCCGTTCGACACAGATTGTCCAATGGACCATGGCTCGGTCGTACCGTGGATGCGGTAGTAGGTATCGCGTCCTTCTCGGTAGAGATAGAGCGCCCTCGCCCCGAGAGGATTGTTGGGCCCACCGGGGACGCCATCGGCGAACTGGGCATAGCGGTCGGGATTCCGGCGGATCATGTCGTTCGTCGGGCGCCAGGACGGCCATTCGGCCTTTCGCTCGATGATTGCGGATCCCCTGAAAGCGAGTCCTGCCTTGCCGACGCCGACGCCGTAGCGGATCGCGCGTTCGGTGTCGAAGACATGGTACAAAAAGAAGCTTCGCGGAAACACGAGGATCTGTCCGGGCGCGTGTTGCTCGCGGACGCGCACCTCACGCGGCTGGAACTCGTCGGCCAGGACGAACGGCTCTTCGGTATGAGCCCGCAAAATAGTGGGCGAGGACAGCGCCGCAAGTGCGGCTCCGCCAATGAGAGTGCGTCGGGTAATCATGCTTTCTCCTGAGAGGAACGTAAGGAACAGGTTCGCTCAGAAGACGTGTCGCGGAGGAGGGGTGCGGGGGGGAACGCTGCGGCTGAGGGCCATGATCGGCATGATCTCGAAACGCGACGATCCTGCATCCGCCATCAGGCTGACGAGCGGGGGCTGGTCGGCAAGGACAAGCTGACATGTCCCGTGTCCTGACCCCTCACCGCAGAGAGCGTCCGGTATCAGGGGCTGGGTGTGAAGCAAGTCTGCGTGCAATCCGTGCGGCGATCGTTCAGAATGCGCCAGCCCGAAAAGGGTGGCGACCAAAAGTAAGCTGCATAACAGGGCCATCGTCGTTCGCATGCGTTGAGCATAGCCTTCCGTGGCTCGATGCAGCGTGATCACATCAGAGTGAGCCGCCAAATTCCTTGCGAAGTTGGCTAAATCACCACGCATTCACCTCTTTGTGACGCCGCCGCGATGCAAAGCCATTTGACCTTCCCACGTTGGAAGGAAGCACACCCGAAAAAAAAGGAGCAGTCCATGCGATTCAGTCGACGATTTTTTGTTGCCGGAGCCCTTGCCGCACCCTTTGTGACGGGTCGGGTTGCCTTCGCGACCGAGGACAATCAGGCCTCGGTTCGCAACAACATTTCGGCTTTCCGGACCCACGAGTGGCAGGATCACTTCGACGCTCTTGGAGTTGGGATCATCATCTCCGACACGACGGCCAAAGTCCTTCAGCATTGGACGAGCGATGGTCAGATGTATCTCTATCCAAGCTCGGTACCGCTGTCGGACGAGCTGACCCGCCGGGGGTACACCGAGGTCGTCGAGAAGAAAGTAAACCCGAGCTGGGCACCAACGCCGTCAATGCGGGAACGCAACCCGGAATGGCCGGCCTTCGTTCCAGGCGGCGACCCGACGAACCCGCTCGGCACTCGCGCCCTTTACCTGTCGTGGCAATACTACCGCATCCATGGTACACATGACACGCGCAAGATCGGTCGCCGCTCGTCGAACGGCTGCATTGGGCTCTATAACGAACATATCGAGGAAGTCTTTGACCGGACGCCGGTCGGGACGCAAGTAAAGCTGATCTAGCCAGATGAGACCTGCGTCGACCTCACCGAACCCACTCAAGAACCTGCTTTCGCGCGGGTCGTTGCGGTCCGTGTCGATGTGGCTTCTGTCCTTGGTCCTGACGCTTGGCTTGGTCCTCGGACAGACGGCGGAGGCGGGACCGGTCGAAGATCATCATCCCGGCACGTCGTTCGAACTCGCGGACAACTCCGCGCAAGAGACCGCGCCCGCGCCCGCACCTGCATGCCACCCAAGCCTCGTATGCACCGTTTTCGTGTTGCCCGAGGGACCGGTCACAGCGCGGTCCTTGTCAATCGTGATCACTCTGCGACCAGACCTGACGCAGTCGCAACGTCGATTTGGCGGCCCGCCCGTCACCCTGCCACCTCCCCGAACCCTGACCTGACGGTCAGGCCGGACCTGAGTCCGACAACTCGGCAGCGCAGTTTGAAAAGCTGCCGGGAGTTCGATCGCTTTTCAGCCTGACACCAGACAGTTGCGCAAGCCGCGCGGCCCTCTGTTTTGGCGGAACGCGGGATCGATCAACAAAAAGAAATCAAGGGCAGTCAGGCAGATGAAACCAAAATGGACGGGCGCTATGGCGCTTGCCGCTTCCGCAGTTGCGGCAGTGGCGCTGGCACATAACGGGGCGACGGGTGTCGTCCTGGAACGGATGAACGGGATGACGGCGATGCGGGACACGGTGGCGGAGTTGGCGCCGATGATGCAGGGCACGGTCCCCTACGACACATTCATTGTCTCGGAGGGCGCGAGCGTCATTGCCGGCCACGCAGGCGAGACGATGCTGTCGCTCTTCCCGGAGAACAGTCTCGAAGGGGTGACCTATGCCAAACCGGAAATCTGGTCCGACTGGCAGGACTTCGCAGCACTTGCCGAGGAACTGAAGACCTACGCGGACGCGCTTGCTGTGGCGGCACCAAACGGTCTGGATCCGGCATCGCCGCCATCCGTCGACATCGCCAGCATGGATCACTCCGCCATGGCAACGGCCCCTGAACCAGAACCAGACCAAGGCTTCTCGGTAGCGGAGCTGATGGGTTACGGCGAAAAGGCCACGGAAATCCAGGTGACGCGCGGGACGTCGGACCCAGCGACGCTGGCGGTCGACCTCACTGCGTTGGCGGCAGACGACCTCTTCACCCGGATCAGCGGCACCTGCTCGTCCTGCCATTCTCAGTTCCGTGCGGGCCGGAACTGAGAATGCGGGGTCTGATCCGCACGACAGCCCTCTTCCCGGCTCTGGCGGTGGGCCTTGGTGCCGGAGTTCTGGCGCTCTGGCCCATAGGTGCTCCAGAGCCCGCCGCGTTCCCGACTGGGGACGCGGACCGTGGCGCATATCTGGCCCGCGCCAGCGGCTGTGTGTCCTGTCACACAAACGCGGCCGCCAAGGGACTCGCGCTGGCCGGAGGCGCGCCACTCGACACGCCCTTTGGCACTTTCGTGCCCCCGAATATCACCCCGCACACCACTGCGGGGATCGGCAACTGGACCATTCAGGATTTTGCCAGGGCTGTCCGCCAAGGAGTCTCGCCGGAGGGCGACCCCTACTACCCAGTGTTCACCTATTCTTTCTACGCAGGCTTCACGGATCAGGAGATCGCCGACCTGTGGGAAGCGTTCCGCACCGTCCCGCCTGTCGCGGATGCGGCCCTTGCGCATGACGTGGGGTTTCCGTTCAGCTTCCGCTCCGGGCTGAAGCTCTGGCGTGCCTCCTATCTCGATGCACCGAAGACCGATGCGCTCATGGGCACGTCATCGCCTTGGAACCGCGGGCGCTTGCTGGTCGAAGGGGCCGCGCATTGCGCTGCATGCCATACCGGCCGGACGCTTGCCGGTGGCCTGAATGAGTCTGCCCGGTTCGCCGGAAACGACAGCCTTCCCGGCGGTAGCAAGGCACCGTCGATCCTGACAACCGATCTCCTTGCAGGCGGCTGGACGGTCGCAAACCTCGCCTATGCTCTGCAGTCGGGGCTGCTGCCCAATGGGGATGCCTTCGGCGGCAGCATGGCCGAGGTCGTGGCCGAGGGCACCTCCTACCTGACAGACGACGACCGCGCGGCTATCGCAACCTACCTACTCGATCCCGAAGGCACGGGGACGATCCCCCCGCCCATCCCTCCCGCAACCGACACACCGATGGCAGGCATGGATCATTCGCAGATGGATATGACAAATGAAAACTAGAGTTTTGGCCATCGCTGTCGCCGTTGGAGTCCTCGTGTTTGTCGGCGCATTCCTGTGGGCGGCACTTCGACCACCGGTCGCAATGCAGACATCTGCTGAGGGTGCCGCGCCAACCGCATCGGCTTCCGAAGCACTTTCGGACGGTCGTCTCGACGTCCAGATCTTTGCACTTGGAGATCGCGATGTGCGGCTCGAGATCCAGTTCATGCCCGACGCTGATGCGGTCGAGATGGCCGCCATGCGCCCGGACGTCAACTTCGCGATGGTCGAGATGCACATGGACGGGTTCGATCCTCCGCTTCAGTTGGTCGAGTCCGGCATCTGGAGGGCCAACCTCAAACTGCCCATGGCCGGTCGGTGGGTCGTCAATGTCGGCTTCGGTGAAGATTTCGCGGAGCTCGAGTTCGATGCCAAGTGATGCGACTAGAATGCAGGCAAGGCACGAAGACGCGCTGCGCCGGGGGCTTCGCGGCACTGCCGTCGGTCTTGTACTGTTTGTGGTCCTGGGCACTGTGGCGGCGGTCTGGGAGAATCCGCTTTTTGTCCGCATGACCCCCGTCGGACCGTGGGAGTTCGGAGCGACGGTCTTGACGGCGCTGCTCGCCGGGGTGACGGCCGCCCTATGGGTTCCCCGATGCGGACTGCGCACATCGGGGACGGGCGGGCTTGCCAGCTTCCTCGGGATCGCCTGTCCCACCTGCAACAAGGTGCTGATGCTGATCTTCGGCGGACCGGCGCTGCTCGCATGGTTCGATCCGCTCCGACCTTGGCTCGCGGCAGCCGGGGTCCTCGTCATGGGCTATGCTGCCTTTCGCACCTGGCGGGCGTTTCGCGGATTTCGATCAAGCCTTGACGCTGTCGGCGGCATTGAAACTCCTTTGACGGGAGGTCGAAGGTGACAGCGTTAACGGGTTTGCGGTCAGCGATGCGCGGGCTTGCCCGGAAGACGCTGGTTCGTCACGTACTTGTGGCCGTCGTTGCGATCGGGCTCGTGCTGGGCTTTGCGGCGGTTCACGTGCAATTCAGCCCGATGCACCGCTGGAATCGCGCCTTCGGGGATGCCTCGCTCGTGCTGATAGCGTTGTCGATGGGGCTAGGACCACTCACACGCTTTCTTCGCGGGGCGGTTCCGCTTCTTCCGTTCCGCCGTGAGTTGGGCATTTATGGTTGCCTCCTGGTGCTCGTGCATGGGGCAATCATCGTCGTCGGCTGGGTCCAATGGGATCTGATGCGGCTTTTCGGGTTCGAATGGCATCCCGAACTTATGACCTATGTCATGTTCCAGCATGGCTTTGGGCTTGCAAACGCCATCGGGATCGCGGCTCTCGTCCTCGCGGTGCTGCTTGCCGCAACGTCGAGCGATTTTGCAATGCGGCGGCTAGGCCTGTCAGGCTGGAAGTTCCTGCAGATGGGCGTTCTGCCGATGTGGTGGCTGACTGTCACCCACGTCGCCTACTTCCTCTTCATGCACTTCCTGAGCTTCCACCGGGCAACGCCACCGCCGAACCCCCTTCAGCCCTGGTTTGTCGGGCTGGTGGTCCTGGTCCTTGCTCTGCGCGCGGCAGCCTACCTGCGGACCATCCGCGTCAAAGGCTCGTCCGATCTGTCGGCAGAGGAGGCAAGCCGTGCGCAGGTCTGAACGTGATCTTGTCCGTGCGGCAAAGAAGACGACTCGGCGGTCCCTGCTGCTGGGTGGGGCGATGACTTCGGTGGTCGGCGTTCTGGGTTTCCGGATGTGGCAATTGGGCGTCCGAGATGCCGAGCAATATTACCTTTTGGCCGAGGACAACCGGATCAGCCTGCGCCTCGTGCGCCCAGACCGGGGACGCATTCTCGACCGTGCAGGAAAGCTCATCGCGGACAACGAGCAGACATACCGCATTACCTTGGTGCGGGAGGAGGCGCGGGATGTCGACGACGTTCTTGGGAAGCTGCAGCTGCTGCTCGGTTTGGCCGAAGAAACTCTCACAGAGGTCCGCGAACAGTTGGCCCGCGTGCAGGCTTTCGTTTCAATCACGGTGAAAGACCGGGTCACCTGGGACGAGGTTTCTGCCGTGGCCTTGAACTCCCCCGTGCTTCCGGGTGTTCACCCCGAGATGGTCCTGTCTCGCGTCTATCCGTTCGGACCGGACTTCGCGCACCAAGTCGGCTACGTCGGACCGGTCAGCGACAGCGATCTGGAGAACGAAGCGCCTGACGATGAGCCGCTGCTCCGCCTCCCGGATTTTGAAGTCGGGAAGACGGGAGTCGAGCGCAGCCATGAGCGTGCGCTGCGTGGCTTTCCGGGAACTCAACGGGTCGAAGTAAATGTTTCCGGTCGCACAATGCGCGAACTGGCGCTCGACCCAGCCACCTCAGGCCCGGACATACAGGTCACGCTCGATCACCATCTGCAGAACTTCATGCGCGTCCGGCTGGAAGGGCAAAGTGCCGCCGCGATCGTGATGGACGTGACGAACGGCGACTTGCTCGGTTGCACCTCAGCGCCGTCGTTCGACCCGAACCTCTTTGTGCGCGGGATTTCAAGCCGCGACTACGGCGCGCTTCGCGACAGCGAGTTTCGCCCGCTGTCCGACAAGACAGTGCAAGGGGCCTATCCACCGGGATCGACGATCAAGATGTCAAACGCTCTGGCTGCGATGGAAACTGGTCTGATGGACCCCGAAGAGACTGTCGCCTGTAATGGCTATGTCGAGATCTCCGGCCGCAGGTTTCACTGCTGGAAACGTGGTGGACATGGTCGCGTAAATATGGTCGGCGCGCTGCGCGAGTCCTGCGATGTCTACTTCTACGAGGTGGCGCAGCGAATTGGCATCGACGGCATCTTCGCGATGAACGACCGGCTGGGGCTTGGCCAGAAATACGACCTTCCGCTGTCCGGCATGGCGCATGGCAACAACCCGTCGCGCGCATGGAAGCAGGAAAGGTACGGGCAGGACTGGCTGATCGGCGACACCATCAACGCCTCGATTGGCCAGGGCTTCACGCTCGCCTCGCCGATCCAGCTTGTAACCATGGCAGCGCGGCTGGCCTCGGGGACAGCGGTGCTGCCCCGGCTGGTGCGACCGCTTGGCGGCCCGAGCCCAACTGCGGCCGCTGCTGCCCCGCTCGGTCTGTCGGCGGAAGCCCTGGCCATCGTGCGGCAGGGGATGTTCGAAGTGTCGAACCACGAGCGCGGAACAGCCTATGCGTCACGAATTGGGGACGCTACGAAAGCGATGGCGGGAAAAACGGGTTCAAGCCAGGTTTTCTCGATCTCGGCCGCCGAACGGGCCGCAGGGGTCCGGTCGCAGGCTGAATTGCCATGGAACCGCAGGGACCATGCTCTTTTCGTCGCCTTTGCCCCTGTCGACGCGCCAAGGTATGCTGTAACCGTCGTCGTCGAACATGGCGGCGGCGGCTCAACGGCCGCCGCCCCGATCGCCCGAGACATCATGTTGTTCGCGCAGCACGGCGGCCTGCCGCCTGAAGACGCCTATCCGACATCGCAGAGGGCGCGCATACGGGAGGATCTGGCCCTCCTGTCCGAACGCATCCTGCCGCCCGACAGCACGACCGCCACGGTGAGCCGGACATGATGCACTGGGGAAGGGCGTCCTTCCGAAGCGTTCTCGGCGCCGCTGTGGCCGCCATGGCCCTCGTGCTTCCGTCGGACCCAGTGCATGCGTTCTTTCATGATAGGCCCGACATCGAAGGCGGGCGAGCCATTTACGCGGCCAAATGCGCCTCCTGTCATGGCACCAATCTGGAGGGGCAACCGGACTGGCAGTCGGCGAAGGAGGACGGCACCTATCCCGCCCCGCCCCATGACGAGACCGGCCACACCTGGCACCATGGCGATGCCATGCTGCTTGACTACATCCGTCGTGGTGGACAGGCGGTGCTGGACGACATGGGCGTGGACTTCACCTCCGGCATGCCTGGCTTTGGGGATGAACTGACGGCGGAGGATATCGAGGCCGTCCTCGACTACATCCAGTCTACCTGGCCCGACCGCGTTCGGGCCGCGCAATCCGACCGGAGCCGCATGGAGGCCGGTGCCCCATGACGCCGCGCACGGCAGCGCCCCCAAGAATTCCGCTTGCCCCTCTAGTGGCTAGAGCGTTCATACCACCCAAAATCCCGCGTTCATCACACAAGGCTCCTCCCATGCGCGTCCGTTCAGTTTTGCTTGTCAGCACATTGGCTATCGTTCTACCCAGCTTGTCGCTGGCGCAGGATATCTCCGACGACCGCATCAAGGCGTTGATCGCTGAAACCCTGCGCGAGAACCCTGATCTCGTGCTCGAAGCGCTCCAGGCTCTGGAAGCGCGGCAAGCAGAGGCCCAGGCCGCCGCCGCCGCTGCGGTCTTGACCGACGAGCGCGCGGTGTTGGAGCGTGACCCAAACGCGCCGGTCATGGGCAATCCGGAGGGCGACGTGACGGTCGTCGAGTTCTTCGACTACAACTGTCCCTACTGCAAACGTGCCATGCCCGAGGTCGACGCGCTGCTGGCCGAGGACGGCAACGTGCGGCTTGTCATGCGCGAATGGCCGATCCTGAGCGAGGGCTCCGCTTTTGCCGCTCGGGCCGCACTGGCAGCGCGGAAACAGGGCAAGTACGCCGAAATGCACAACGCCCTGATGGGGATGCGCGGCAAGGTAGAAGCCGACACCGTGCTGCGGGTCGCTGGAGAGATCGGACTGGACGTCGAAAAGCTGAAGGCCGACATGCAGTCGCCCGAGATCGAGGAACATATCGCCACCTCGGCGCGTCTGGCCGAAGCGCTCGGCTTCAACGGTACGCCGTCCTTCGTTATCGGCGATCAGTTGATTCCTGGCTTCGTCGAAAAGTGTCCGCCATCAGCACCCACGGAACATTTTGGCGTGATTGCGTAGCGGAGGTTTTGCGGCTCATCTTGACCCCACATGGAGGTGGAGATGACAAAGAACCCCGTGACGACGAAGGC
>JAIXPW010000206.1 GCA_027485995.1 Verrucomicrobiaceae bacterium | reverse complement strand
GCGAGATCCTTTTCATCGTCGCGCGGCTTTGCGAAGGTGCGCAACCGGCCCCAGGCGCGGCAAGGAGGATGCGCCACCACCGGACATCCGCCCGGCCAGTTGCGTGCGTCCCGTTCGATGTCGTAAACGTCCGCGCCTTGCATGGTCTTGTAGACCGAATCCCGCCTGGCAAAGAGAACCGCTACCGCAGCCATTGCGCGCCCGATGTCTGGCGGTGCCACTCGCGCGCGGTCGCGCCCATTGCCGCCCGTTCGTCCGGCGTGAAACTGCCCCAGGCCTGACAGGCGTCACGTTGCGGGTCTTTGCGATCCGTTGCCATTGAGACGAGGATTTCGCGCATATGCACCGACATGGCGCGCCATGTCTGCGCCCCCATCGGTGGCGCGCCGCGCGCGGTCTGCCCGCGATCCATGGCCGCCCGGCATCGGCGCATCGCTGCCGCTGCGATGCTTTCGCCGTGCATGGCCGCCTCGAGCTCGAGCGATAGCCCGCCCAGGTCGCGCGGTGCGTTCATTGCTGCACCCTTGCCACGTAGTCGACCACGCATCGCACGGCAGGCGCCGTGAAATCCCTATAGACAGTGGCGCCCCACTCGCGCGCCGTATGCCCGCCGGCCGGCAGGTAATCCGGCGCGTCAATGCCGCCCAGGTCGCCCGGCATTATGTGTTCTCGCATTCCGGTGAACGATGAGCCCAGGCCGGTTGTCGTGTTCTTGCCGTTGGCAAGGTTCCAGTGTTCGCGCGGTGCGTTCATTGCTGCACCCTCGCGCCGAAGGCTTGCGCCGCCTCGCGCACCACGCGCCCATAACGGCCGCGCGCTTCGCTTGGCCCCGCATCCGGGTCGTTTTCTTCGTCCATCACGGCCTCCAGTTCGCCCCGTACGAGTGCTTGCACCAGCATTGCCGCTTCAACGCTCAAAGCGACGATGAACACGCCGCCCTTTTTTCCGTTCGCCATGAACCCCCCGATTCGGCCGCCCCCACCCCCGAAGGGGCGCGCCCGGTGAACCGGGGGGCGGCTTGATGAAGGCCGGGCGCGCGGCGGGATGGTATGCGTCGACCCCCCTAGGTGTCAACGGTTGACAGTGTTGCAATGCTGCCGCCCAGGCGCGCACACTGGCGGCCCGTTCGTTCAACGTATGTTAGGAACCGCACCATGCATCCGAGCGAATTACTGGCCGCCGTTCGTACGGCGCAAAACATCCCCTCCAACTACAGATTGGCCCGCGTTTTAGGCGTCACCGACAAGACGGTGAGCCGCTGGCAAGGTGGCGAAAACGCGCCCGATGATCCGATGGTGGAGAGACTGGCCGCCCTTGCCGGGCTTGACCCTGACCTAGTTCTCGTTTCGATGCGCGCGCATCGTGAGCACACCCCTGAAGGGCGCGCCCGCTGGGAGCGCATCGCGCACAGGCTCGAGCGCGCCGCCGTCGCCGCTTGTGCCGTTTTGGCAGTCTGCGGAGCACCCGACAACGTGTCGGCGTCAACCCATGACACACAGAGCACGGCCGCCGATTCGACGGTCTATACATTGTCGGCACTGTTGCGCCGGGTGATGGCCCCACTTTTCGCGGGGTTCGGTGTCACTTTGTCATGCCGATAAGCCCGGCATGTTGCACCGATTACCCCGCCAGCTTCCGCCCCTCGAGTTGATGCTCGAGGATTTGGGCAACCCTCCGGCGCCCGTGCTGGCGGCCGCGTTTGGCGTGTCGGTTCGCACGGTGTTCCGTTGGCAAGTCGGCGACTGGCCGCGCGCGGCTTTGCTGTGCCTTTTCTTCGCTTCGCGCTGGGGATGGTCTGCGGTCGAGTGCGACGCGCTGCACGCCTTGAACACTTCGGCCGCCCTTTCGCGCGCGCTGCGCGATGAGCTCGAGCAGGTGCGCGCCCAGCTCGCGCGCGTCGAGGCTTTAGGCGACTTCGGCGCCGCTAACTCGCCGGTCCTATCGTCGACAATCGCAGTCGCCCGGCGCCCACTGGCGCGCGATCCAGGCGCGCGCCGCCGGCCATTGCCCGATGATGAGCGCGCCGAGCAGCGCGCCCCCAATCACAATGCCCGCTTCCATCAGCACGGCCGCCGGAAATTTCGCCGGTAGCTTCATCGCTTCGCCGCCTCGATGGTGAGCAGTCGGTCGAGCCGCTCGACGATTGCCGATTGCCCGTGCTCGAGCGCGTCGACGCGCCCGGCGAGCGTGAGCGCTTGCGCCGCCCAACCGATGCCGGCGCCCATGAGCGCCGATAGCAGTAGCTGCACGATTTTGTGCGTGTCCATCAGGCGCGCCCCTCCGGCGTGACGATGGCCCACACGGCGAAGCCGGCCGCCATCAGGTCTGCTATGCCTCCGGCGAGCTCCGGCGGTAGCACCAGCGCGAGCAGCACGGCGATGGCCGCCTTCGATGACGGTTCACGCAGGCGCTCGAGGATCGTCGCGCGGATCACTTCTTGCGCTTCTTGAAACGTCCATCTGCCCGGCGCGGGGGGGTGCGTTTCTTCTTGGTCATGGTCTGCCTTTTCGGTTGTCAGTTGAAGGGGTTGATGTCGAGAGCTCGCCACCATGAAACCGTCGCATCGGCAGCATGGCCGCCGAAGGTGAGCGCCGGGCAAGCGAAAGAGGCATCGAGCGTGCGCCCTTCTCTCATGGCTTTTTGACACGCCGTTTCATCGGTGCGAGGGATGCCCACAGCATCCCCGATGCCGTACACCACGCCCGATGCTGCGCCGTCAACCAGGTCAACCGCAGCAGTGCCGAGCGACAGTCCGAGCGACTGCCCCAGCGCGCCCGCATTGCCCGGCCGCGTCATGTACCACAGAGCGCCGCCAGCGAGCGCCGCCAGCAGCAGCAGGCCAGCGCCAGCAGGCACCGAAGGCGCGCGCATTTACGGCGCCCCGCCGCCGCCGCCGCTTTCCTCCGGCGCCGCAGAAATCCAGTTCGACAGGGTGTAGCCCGGCGTGCCGGCCGGCAGCGGCCCGCCGATGCCCGGCCCGCTGCCCGTCGTGAGCAGAGAGCCGGACACGGCGCCCAGCGTGCCGCCGGGCGACGCGCCGAAGGTGCCGGCCGATGGCGCGACGGTCGCCGGCTTCTTGCCCGCTTGCGATAGCTTCCACAAAGCGAACGCAGCAGCAGCGGCCGCCAGAATGTAGAGGGTCGATTTGTTCATCATGCGATGTTTCCGCCGCTTTCTTCGTACTTCTCTTGCAGCCACGCGAGCGATCGTTCGCCCTGCTGATAACCGGCGCCCGGCAGACTGGCCCAGATGCGCCGCACCTTGTCGACGGCGACGGCGAACCGGCCCGCCCTGACATCCATGAGCGCGCCGGCTTCGTCGATGAGCGCCACCGCTGCGCGATCCTGCGATGCCGGCGAGAAGTCCGGCAGCGCCAGCTTGTACTTGAGCCGGTCCCAGGTGTTTACGGCAGTCGTGCGGCCGCCCTCAGTCGGCGAGACTGCCATGAATTGATAGGCACCCGCTGCGCTTGTCCAGAGCCGGCGGCCCGCCCTGTCGGTGAACTGCACGGCCCGGCGCGGATGATCCGCCCAGCCATCGAACAGCGCGCCGCCGAACATCGTTCTGTATCCATCGGGCCCGGCAGTGCCTTCGGCGTGCCGGATGGCCCACAAGAAGGCCTCGAGGTTTTGTTGCCCGCCATCCTCCGGCAGTGCATCGAGCCCGAAGGGGCGCCGCAGTTCTTCGCCCAGGTTGTCGAGTGAGAGCATGAGCTCCCAGCCGGCGCCCTGCGATGCTTCGCCCTCGATGCTGCGCGCGCGCATCCATGCCACGCCAGCGACGGCGAGCAGGGTCAGGAGTGCCAGGCTTTCCATTACAGAATCCGGCCCTCAAACGTCACGGCGAGAACCTGATTGGCCGTGTTCGATGAAACCATCAAACCCTCGCCAGACGCCAGGATCAGAGGCGGGTCAAAGTTGAAAACGCTCGGCGCATTTGTCGGCGTCAACTGCTGCACCACCACATTCAGGAACGTCGCGCCGGGGAAATCTTCCACGGTATCCCTGACGTTGAATTGGAAAGCGTTGGCCACTGAAGCTCCAAGATTTTTGGAGCGCGCATTAGTGAACGACACAACGCCGGTCGGCGTGCCGGTATAGGCCCGCATTCTGATCCGGGTTGCAGCCGTACAGCTTGACGTGACTTTCGCCACCGCAATTGAGCGGCCGGACGCAGCGATAGCCCCGCCATTGAAGTTGGCCGCCAAGGGGTCGATGTAGGTCATCCCGATGAAGTGCTGATTTGCGAGCACTTGCGCCACGCTGCCGTCGATGATTTCGACTTGCCCGATAACGCGCCCGGTGCCGGTCTTTGCGTTGCCGATGGCAATTTCGCCGCGCGCGGCCGCATCAAAGGGGATGATTTGCCAGCGCCTGGCCGCCTTCGGCAGTTCGATCCAGTCGCCCGGCCGGCGCACGCCCACACTTGCGCCGTCAATGACCACGGTGATTCTGTCGTCGATGCCCTGTGGCGCCGTCGTGCTTTGCGCGTACATGAAGAACGCGCCCTGTGCGTCGATGACTTGCGACGCGCCCGAGAAGGTGAAGATTTGCAGCATGTAGACCCTAGACGATGAGCGCCAGCAGGCCGGCGAGCGCCAGCAGTGGCACGGGTGACGGCGCAGATTGCGCCATCGGCATTGGTTCCGGCATCGGCGCCGCATCGGGCGCCAGTGCATCGGCGACGGCGCCTTGAATGATCCGGCCGCCGATTTGCTGCGCGGCCCGCTGCCCGGCCGACTTGAGCGCCTCGAGCGCTGCGGTTCCGCTCGCAGAGAGCCACCCACTGCCGCCGGCCGCCGTCAGCGTGCCCTCGACTCCGACAAGCCCCAGGCTCGCGCCTTCGGCCGCCGCGCCCGTGAGCGCGCCGAATTCTCCGGCCGACAGGGTGAGCGCGCCGACTTCGCCGCTTGCCAGCGCGCCGCCCGTTGCGACGGCGCCGCCTTCGGCACCGATGGCCGCCAGACCGAAGCCGCCCGTCGCCGCAGCGGCAACGATGAAGGCGGCCGCCAGTAGGGGCGCGCGCAGTTTGTCGAGGTCCGACGATGAGCCCCAAGACGGCGCAATGTAGGCCACCCCTGCGGCATCGACGCCCAGGTGATATGCCACGTTTCCGTCGCCTCGAGCACTCCAGCCGACGCGGTTTTGTCCCTGCGCCGCTCGAGTGTTGCGGCGTGAAATTGAACCGTCGTTGTTGGCGTCGCCGAGAAAGCCTAGCCATCGGCCGGCGCCGATGCGCCACTGGATGCCAGTCTGCTCGACGTTTTGCGCCGGGCGCCAGCGTTGCGCAGAGTCTCCGGCGTCATCCCAGCCCGCGTCGATGACGTATGACGTATCGACCACGCGCACCGACACAGGCCCGAGCGACTGGACCCCATTGGCGCGCAACAGGTCGGCGAGCTCGCGCACCCTGTCGACGCCTCCGGCGCCCCATTCGCCGAATGCTCCCCAGGCCTGCGCGATTTGCTCCTCAAGGAGCATGGCTCAGGCCTTTTTCAGCAGCTTGACGGCGACGAACACGCCCGCAGCGAGCAGCAGCAGCGGCATGATTTGCGACAGGCCGCCGAAGGCGCCATAGCCTTCGGCCGGCGCGAGCCCAACAGTCGGTTGCCCGTTGTTGGGTATCCAGCTTGCGACTTGCGCCGTTTCGCGCGCCACTGCCACGTCGATGCCCGCATTCAGGCCTCGATTGATGGTGCCGGCGAGCATTCCGCCCCAGTCGAAGTCACCCATGATCCGGCGCCTTACAGGTTGCCCGGTACATCGAGGCACTCGACGTAGGCAGTCACGTTGTCGGTTGCCGTCAGGTTCAAATTGAACTCGAGCGACCTCGCGCCGCGCGTGTCCAAAGAGCCTTCGATGATGTCGTCCTCGATGAAGTCGACGGTATACATCCGGGTCTGTGGCACTTTGCCGTTCTCGGTTTGCGAAAAACGGTTATCGAGGCACTGGATGTTGTCGTGCGCGCTGCGCCCGTTCATCTTGACTTCGACGGCGAACAGGTTGCCGTTCGCCGATCCCGTGAAATCGGTTCCGGTGTAGACGAAGTGAACGCGCTTGATCTGCGCGCCATTGAACACGGGTTGCCACACATACCGCAAGCCGGTGTTCGGCAGCGAGTAGCGGAGCAGCTTGTGCATCAGCTTGCCCTTGCGGTCGTTGCGCCCGTCGTTGTTGGCGTCGACGAATTGCCGGCCGGCGTAATGCACGGTGCCCTGGATCGTCGGCGAACCGCTGCCCAGGCTGTTGAGCACTTCCAAGAAAATGCCGTCGCCGCCGAGGCTTGGGATGTCGATGGCGCCGACTTCTTGCATCGCGCGGTTCTTGGCGTCTTTCTCGGTGAAGTCGAGAGACACGAACGCAGCGTTCGAGGTCTGCCCGCGATACGCCATGATGCGGTCGAGGTCCGTCGCATTGATGGGCCCAAACACGGTGCGCGATCCGATCTTGAGCACGACTTCAGGGATCGTTGCCTTGGTCAACGTGCCGCCGATGCGCAGGCCGATCTTGCCCAACGACATGGAGTAGTTCGGCACCTGTGCCGTTGCACGCTGGCCGAAAGCCAAGCCATTGAAGTTGGGGATTTGTTGCTTGCGCATAGACGAATATTCCGGTTGTTGCGGGGTTGTCTTGCGTGCTTCGATCAGCCGGCGAGCGCCTTCGTCACGATGGCTTGACCCGGCGTCGTCATGCGGACGACGTAGATGACAGCCAGAACCGTGGCAGTGGTGATGAGCGCGTTTTTCAGCATCGAGATGGACATAGACAGGCCTTGATGGTGTTGATGGAAGGCCCGACTATTTCCCCGGCCGGTAACGTCGCCCCGCTGTTGCGACGTAACGCGCCGCAGAGACTGGCGCGCGCGTTTCTGTCGTTTTTCCCCCACGAAAAACCGTCAGCGTCACATGCTCGAGGGTCCGGCGGTGCCTGTCGCGCTCGAGCATTTGCAGTCGCGCGCCGCCCTCGCGCCCCTCGAGCTCGAGGCTTTCGAGTCCCTCGATGAGCTCCGGCGAGCAGTCGAGCTCCGCAGCCATGGCGGCCCGGTCTGCCCGGTAGCCCAGAACCCCGCACCTAACCCGCGTCGCATTGGCGAGAAAGGTCTTGTCGACCAACGCTGGCCGCTGAGTTGCGCCGATCAGATGCAGCCCGCGATGCCGGCCTTGTGTCGTGCATTGGCGCCATGCTGGCGGTGCATAGCTCGCCGTCGTTGTGTCGCTCAGTTCTTCGGCGACGAACACGCAGCGGCCCAGGCGGAATGCCAGCGCGCAGACAAGCTCAAAAGCCGGCGCCAGCTTGACCCCTGCGCCGGGCACATATCGCGCGCGGATGGCGCCCGCGTCGCCCGCCCTCGCAGCCATCCGCACCAGCGCGCCCAGGTCCGACACGGCTTGAGCGTGCGCGCCGTATTCCGCGCGCGCATCCCAGATGATGAGCCGCGACGGTGCGAGCTCGCCCAGGCGCCGCTTGATGCTCACCCCCTTGCCGGACCCCGATGCGCCGATGAAGGCCTCGACTTGCGCCCGCTCAGAAACGCCCATCGGCCGCCCCAGGTAGCGCGCCCGGCGGTGCCGGCGGTGCCGGTGGCGGCCCGGCTTTGTCCGGTGGCGGTGCGGCCGCCGTGCTGGCCGGCGTCGCCATGGCGCGCGCAGCGTTGGCGCGCTTCATCAGCACAGGCAAAGCCGGCCCGATGACGGCGCCGAGAAGCATGAGCTCCGGCCCCCAGCCCGCCATCATGCTGTCGAGGCTCCACCCGCGTTTCTGCGCCACCATGCCGAAGGCGTCGCCGATTTTGTCGAGTTGCTGCGGCCCCCAACAGGCCGCCATGTCGTTGCCCCACTTGTGAGCGACGAAAGGCAGCACCAGCGCGCCGGCAGCGTGCGCCAGCTCGCGCGCTTCGCCCTGCGCCGCCTCGAGCGCTGCCGATGCCGCTGCCGCCGGGTCCGGTGGCGGCCCGCCCGGCTTCTCGCCCCGGTCTACCGCTTGCGCATCGCGCAGCAGGTCGCCGAAGTCGGCGCCGCCCAGGTCGCCCGGTTCGGCGCCGGCTTCGTCCGGTTCATCCGGTGGCGGCCCGCCGACTTGAGCGCCGCCCATGGTGACGCGCGTCACCATGACAGCACCCCCCAGCCGGGTTTACTTGGCGCCGCTGTCGGTGCCGGTGGCGGTTCGGCCGGCGGTGCCGGTGGCGCCGGTTCGGCCGCCTTCGGCGCCGGCTTCGGCGCCGGCTTCGGTGTTGGCTTCGCCTCCGGTTCAGGGTCTGGCGCGCTGCGGTTGAGGATGCCATCGAGGGGCCATGGTCCGGTGATGCGCTCTCGAATGAGCGCATCGCTTGCCGGGCCCCTCGAGAACATTTGTACGGCGCAGTGCGAGCAGGTCAGGCATGGCCAATTCTTTTTGGACAGGGACACGCGCGCGACGCCCCCGCATACCGGGCACGTTGCCCGGCCCAGGTTGTCGGCCATGTTCAGGCCGAAGGCGTGAGCGCTTCGACTTGCGCGCGCAGCGCCTCGAGCGCGGCCGCGCCGGCTTCGATGGCTTCGACGGTGAGCGCGAGCAGCGCCGCGCGGTCTTTTTCCGCCATCGGTGTCTGATAGGCCGCGTTGACTTGCGCAGCGTTCAGGTCTGCGAGGATTTCAGAGAGTTGTCGCATGTTGCGGGGTCCGTTTGAAGTGAACCGCCCCCGCGATTCCGAAAGAGTCTGGCCCGCTCGAGCCGCTGCACGCCGATGAGGCCCGCCTCGAGCAGCGCCGCCGGGCCGCCCTGTCGACTTGCCCGCGTACAGTTATTGACACGGGTCCAAGGGAGACAACGCGCCACTTCCGCCGCGCGCACGGGCGCCAGTGGACCCCGAAGGGGTGCGCGTTGCTCCCTTGTCCATTCGCCGCGCGACTTCCATTCGCAGCGCGTCGACAGGTGCCAGTCGCCCGGCGTCGCCGTGTCATACACGCCCATGGGCATTGGCAGTTCTGCCGAGTCGTACCGGCCGTGCTTCATCCGGTCTTGCCGGGCCACCCGTACCGGGTAGGCCCGGCCCACCCAGAAACCGCCCTGTGCGAGCAGATAGCGCGCCCAGCTTGCCCGCTTGTCGCCGTCGCGGTTCGCCGCATTGAAGGCCGCGCCCAGGCGCGCCGTGCATCCGCCTTGATTCTCGACAGGCACCCGGCGAAGCTCGCGCCATACGGTGACAGGTGGTTGCCCGATGGCTTGAAATTGCCTTATCCCCCAGGCGCTCGCCCAGGCCTCGACGCGCTGCGCCGTGCCGCCGCCCAGCATGTCGCCCTGTGCCGGCCCGGCTTCGCCGCCGTCGTCTTTGTGCCCTTCGGTGCCGATGGCGCCCGCGTCGTCGATGTTTTTGGCTACGTACTTGGCCATATAGCCGGCCGCGCCGCCGTGCTCCATGAGCACTGCCTTAACCCGGTGTTGCCGGGCGCCCGGTTCGTCGCCGGCATCCTTGAGCCACCAGCGACGCAGGGTCAAGACAAGGCGCCACAGTTCGCCCGGCTTGACCCATAGCAGCGCGTGCCAGTGCGGACATCCGTCGTGATGCGGTTCGGCTACCCTGAACCCCGCAAACTGCACGCCCGCGCGCGCCAGCTTCGCGCGCGCTTTCGCCCAGGTCGCGCAGAGCCATAGGTGCGCATCGCGCGGCGTGCTTCCGTCGTGCGCCGGGTTCGGCGGCCCGGCTTTCAGCATCCGGTGAAAGCGTGACGGCGCCGTCAACGTCAGGAACACGCCCCGCAGGCCCAGGCCTTGCGAAAGCGCTTCGCACCCTGCGATGCGCGTCATGAGCTCGCCGCGCCGGATTGCCTTATTCGTAACCGATTTCTCCGCCAGCGCTGCCAACGTAAAACACTGTCCATGTTCGTTCTCAAGTTCAGTTGCCTCGAGCATTGCTTGATTAGCCCGGCGCCGTTCGGCGTGCCGGTGCGCCGTGTCGTGCGTGACATACGGCGTGCGCTTGACGGCGCACACTTCTCCGCGCGCGTTGCCTTCGGTTTCCCGGTGGCGCACGGCCGCGCGTCGCAGTTGCCGGCGCCAGAACATCGAGCACACGGCGCGCGCCAGAATGCCCCGCAGTTGATCCCCCTCCGGCCGCTCGCCCTCGAATGCGAAGGCGCGGCCCTGTAGCGGCTCGACATGCCCATTGATCCAGGCCAGCGTGCCGGCCGGCGTCATCGCCGCCTCGATGCGGTCTATCTTGCGCCGCATGAGCCTTACCCTTCGATCCGCCATGGCGCGCAGTTCACTGTCCAGCATCCGCCCATGTACCGGCGCGGCGTCGCGCGCTTCCGTGTCGTCGAGCGCCAGGATGGCGGCCCGGTGTTCGGCCGCTTGCCGGTCCATCATGGCTATCGTGTTGAGCCTGACCCGTTCAGCGAAGGTCGGCCCCCGATAGTCCGGGATGATGGGCGCGCGAAGGATCATCGGCAGCGCCCCGCCAGCTCGACAAGCCACCCGGCCAGCTCGACGGGCGTATGTTCCCTCTCGGCCTTCGTCACTTCCGGCCGCTTAGGTCCGCGCGCCCTTGATCCTCCGATAACGTGCGTCGGTTCCCCTAGCCGTAGCTGGATCGGTGGCACGTTTGCCGGCTTGCATCCGACTATGTACAGATAGGTCTTCTTGTCGGCCCGATGCCCCCACCAGAACTGGGAGACAGGCAGCGTCCATCCGCCCCATTGATCGACTTGACCTGGTGCCGGCAGTCCGGCCGCCGGCCACAGTGTCGAACCGGCCGGATGCTCCAGCACCCCGCCATGCGCGCGCACCTGATCAACGGCCCACAGGGCGAGATCCTTTTCATCGTCGCGCGGCTTTGCGAAGGTGCGCAACCGGCCCCAGGCGCGGCAAGGAGGATGCGCCACCACCGGACATCCGCCCGGCCAGTTGCGTGCGTCCCGTTCGAT
>JAIXPW010000234.1 GCA_027485995.1 Verrucomicrobiaceae bacterium | reverse complement strand
GGGCCGCTGAGATCCATGCTCGTCACACCTACCGGATGCACTCGCTCAGCGAGTTCATGAAGACGCTGCTGCAGCGCTTCACCCGCTGGTTCAACCGGGTCCACGAACGCAGCGGCACGCTTTGGGAACAGCGTTACAAGAGCGTCATCGTCGAAAGCGGGATCGCCGCGCGGACGATGGCGGCTTACATCGATTTGAATCCTGTTCGGGCGGGGATGGTCAATGACCCCGCCGATTACCGCTGGAGCAGCTATGGCGAGGCGATTGGCGGCGGCAACAAGGGCAACGGCAAGAAGGCCCGAGAAGGGTTGGTGAGGGCTTGTTTGAGCCATCGAGGAGCCGGGTTCGAGTCTGAAAAATGGCAGGACGCGGCGAAGATCTACCGGCAGATGATGGGTTTAGCTCTTCAACGTAAGAGCGGCGATGTGGGTCTAACAGCGGCGAAGCAGGTGCTCAAGGCCAAGGTCAAAGGCGAACTGGAAGCCGCCCCACAAGACAACGGCACGGTGCTGCCCGAACTGAGCATGGCGGCAATGCTTCGCTGCAAAGTCCGCTACTTCACGGACGGTGCCGTGATTGGCAGCAAGGCCTTCGTCAATGAAGCCTTTACCGCCTCACGTGAACGCTTCAGTGAGAGGCGCAAGGACGGAGCGCGAAAGATGAAAGGCACCGGAGCCCCCGCCTGCGGGGTCTTATGGACGGTTAGGGACCTGCGGGTTGCTGTCGGTTGATGGATTCCTCGTTAAGGAGGAGTTGGGATGGGCTGGGAACCACTGTCACCCCAGAAACCAATGGCTGCTAAAAGCCAATTGATTTCATCATCCGTTCATCCAGTTTTCCTAAAGGCTTCATGCCGGCCATCCAGTTTCAAAATATGTTCATCTTCAGAGCTTCAGTAGGAATTGCCGTTCTAGCAGCCCTCTTCGCTGTGTTTGCCTTCGCGGGAGAGAAAAATGAATTCCCGGGGAAATCCCTCATTCCTCAAAAGAACATCGGTCAGTTCATCGTGGACAGACTCGATGTCACCACGTTCCGGAGTTCACTGGGGCCACGACGTTCTCCAGGGATGCGGTGTTTTTCGGATCTGGGGATGAAGCCGACCAAGGTCGAGGACAAGCGCGTCGAATTTGATTCCGACGATTGGTTGTTTCACATCACCGTGCTCGAACGCACGGACAAGAACAGCGATGGGATCGAGGATCTGGTGGTGGAGATCCGCGATCAATCGAAGAAGGGCTCCTACCAGGTTGCCTCGAAGCTGCTGCTGACGAGGTTGATAGAATCCGGGGATCTCATTGCCCTGGCTTTCGAACCCTGAGATCGCAACGGGTGGGTCAATGTCTCACCTGACCAAGGCTGGGGGGATGAGGTAAAGAAGCCGGCCGTGTCGGGTCGGAGGCCGGATCTCGACGCAGGCCAGCGCGCCTTTCTTCATTTCCAGCGAGCCGCCCGTGGCGCCGAGGATCCACTGGAGGAGGGTGGAGAAATCAGGCTCGTGACCCACGATCGCGACTCGCCCGAACTCGCGGTAGGCCTTCAGTTCGGAAATCGCCGTTTCCGGATCGAGTCCGCAGGCCAGCCAGTTCTGGGCAACGGGACTTGGAATGCCGACCGCTTCGCAGAAAGCCTCGGCCGTTTGACGTGCCCGGACCAGCGGACTTGTTAGAACGATGTCGGGCACGCCGTTCGCAGCTTTCAGCAGCTCACCTGCACGACGGGCCTGGACATAGCCCTTCTCAATCAACGCTCTGAACCGGTCCCCCTCGGGATGACGATCCTCGGCTTTTCCATGTCGAAGAAGGATCAATTCCATGGGGGGAGAGAATTCAAAATCTGAAATCCGAAACGGCAGAGCCTCTTCGTTTCGAATTCAGCATTTAGTGCTTAGAACTTTCTCCGTCACATCGTCATTCCACCGTCGACGGCGAGCACCTGTCCGGTGATGTAGCGGGCAGCGGGGCTGGCGAGGAAGAGCACGGCGGCGGCGATGTCCTTCACGTCTCCAAAGCTGCCGAGCGGGATTTTTTTCATGACCTCCTCGCGGACCTTCTCGTTGAGCTCGTCGGTCATGTCGGTGGTGATGAATCCAGGCGCGACGGCGTTGCAGGTGACCTGGCGTCCGGCAAGTTCGCGGGCGACGGCCTTGGTGAATCCGATGAGTCCGGCCTTGGAGGCGGAGTAGTTCGCCTGGCCGGCATTGCCGATGAGGCCGATGACGGAGGCGATGTTGATGATGCGCGGGTCCTCGGCCTTCATGAGCACGCGCATGAAGCCTTTGACGGTGTTGAAGGCTCCCTTGAGGTTGGTGTCGAGGACGGTGTCCCAGTCCTCCTCCTTCATGCGCATGAGGAGTCCGTCGCGGGTGACGCCGGCATTGTTGACGAGGATGTGGATGGTGCCGAGTTCGTCGCCGATGCGCTTGGCGAGATCCTGCACGGCGCTGTGGTCGGCCACATCGACTGCATAGGCGGTGGCGGAACCGGGGAAGGTGGCGTTGATCTCTTCGGCGGCCTTTCCGCAGCTCGACTCACTGCGACTGACGACGGCGACCTTGGCCCCTTCGGCGGCGAGGGCGCGGGCGATTTCCTGACCGATGCCGCGTCCGGCTCCGGTGACCACAGCGGTTTTGTTGGCGAAGCGTTGCATGTGTGGGACGCAGAGTGAGTGGGCGACGGGACCGTGGCAAGCAGGCGGACCGGGGCGATCAGGATTTTCCTGCGGGAGGAAGCGTTCAGGGAAGGGGCTTGAGAACTTTCAGACGGAGGAAGCGCCGCAGGTTAGTTCCGGCGGGGACGGTGGAGCGCACCGATTCCGATGTGCCGTCGATCGAGACGGGAGGATCCGACAGGACTCCGGCCGACGACCAATCGTTGCCGAGGGTGTCGGACCATTCGACGATGAAGCTGGCTTCGCCGGGCGCGGTCTTGCGGCGGGTGTAGGTGAAGTCGAAGACGGCGCCGTTTTTCGCGAAGACCGTTTGGTGAACATCGGGTGCGGTGGCGTCGAGGCGAAGCGCCCATTCTAGGAGGTTGACGAGGCCGTCGCGGTCGGGGTCGGCGTTGGGGCCGATGATGGTGAGGGCGGTGATGCCGGGCCAGGTGAGTTGTTGCCAATCGGAGAAATCGGAGGGGTCGAGAGGCGGCCTGACGTCCACGGCGAGGGTGCGCGAGACTTCGGCGTTGGGGTTCGAAGCGAGAAGCCGCAGCAGGTAGCTGCCGGACTGGCTGAAGGTGACGGTGGTTGCGGGATTGTTAGACGCCGCGAAGCTGGCGGTGCCAGGGCCGGAGACGAGGGACCAGGTGGTGGCGGTGGCACCGGTGGCGCTGCCTGTTAGAGAAGCGGCTTGGCCGGTGATGGCGGCGGGGGCGGGGCCGGGGTTGATGAGGGGTGCGGGATTCAGCGACCAGGTGAGGGTGAGGCGCGGGCGCTGGGTGGTAGTGCCGTGGTCGTCGGAGGCGAGGCGGGTGAAGGCTGCGCTCGGACCGCTCTCGGTGAGCGGGGAAAGCAGCATCAGGTTCAGCGGCTGTCCGGCGGTGACTGCGGCTTGCGCGGCGGCGAGGAAGGCGGCGGTGGAAGGGAAGGTCTTTTGGACGGCCAGCGTGGTGGTGTTGAAGCCGGGGACGGTGGAAAGGACGGTCGGGTTGAAGTCGCCGCCGGGGCTGGTCCAGGCGGCGGTCGCGTTGCGGTTCAGCCAGGTCGCGCCGGTGCCGGCACCGATGGCGGCGTCGGTGCCGCTGTTGCCGTTGCCTTCGGCCGGGGTGGCGGCGAGTTCGCGAAGTTCGAGGGCGGCGACGCTGCCGGTGCCGACCTGGGTAGGATGGGTCCAGAGGTCGAGCGAGATGCCGGTGAGGGTGGCGTTGGCGGGGATGCCTGTTAGAGGGAAGGAGAGGACGCTGCGGAAGAAGTTGCCGGAGGTGGCGGACTTGCCGACGAGGAACTGGTCGCGGCCGCCGGAGTTCCAGTTGTTGCTGTCGCTGCGGAGGAAGGTGGCGGCGTGGGAGTAGCTGTTCACGCCCTCGCGGAGTTCGAGCGAGGCGGGAGCGGCGATGCTGACCGAGGCGTTGGCGCTGGCGCTGCCGCCGATGCTGGTGACGGTGCAACGAAGCAGGTAGCTGCCAGGTGCGGAGAAGCTGGCGGTGGTGTCGGGGGCAGCTGGATTGGCGAAGGTCACGGTGCCGGGGCCGGCGAGCTGGGTCCAGGCGAGGGTCGTCCCGCCGGGCGCGCCGTTGCTGCTGGCGCTGGCAGTGAGGCGGAGGATGTCGGTGGGATCGGCGAGGGCGACCGGGGCAGGGGGATTGACGATGGAAACGAGCGGCAGCGGGTGGCTGGCGGTGACCGTGAGATCGGCGGAAGTTTGGGCGGTGGAGTTGGTGGCGGTGAGGCGGAGAACGTAGGTCCCGGCTTGGTTGAGGGAAACGGTAGTGGCAGCGGATGCTGGGTTGGCGAAGGTCGCGTTGCCGGGTCCGCTGACTTTGCTCCAAAGCACGGTGGGCGCGGGCCCGGCTTCGGCGCCGGCGCTGCCTGTTAGAGTGGCGGCGGTGCCGACGATCGCTGCGGGGGCGGGGCCGGCGGACACGGTCGGGGCGAAGGTGTCGGTGGCGCTTTCAAGGGCGGCGATCTCGGCGGCGGCGAGGGCACGACGGTGGAAGCGGACTTCGTCGATGAGGCCGTTGAAGACGTTTCCTCCCGGGGCGAGCACGCCGATGTAGAGCGACGAAGCGTAGTTCGGAACGGAGGAGCTGGTTTCGGCCGCGGTGGTGTCGAGCACGCCGTTGACGTAGAGCTTGCTGCGCTGCGCCTCGGCGAGGCTGCCGTCGAACACGAGGGCGACGTGATACCAGGTGCCGCTGTTGAAGGTGGTGCTGCTGGTGAAGCG
>JAIXPW010000043.1 GCA_027485995.1 Verrucomicrobiaceae bacterium | reverse complement strand
TATCAAGCCCCAAAAGCATGGCATAATGCGCCGTCAGAGACTGTTCCATGGAGCGACCCTAGCAGCCTTCGCCTGGACCTGCGACCGGAAGCCACCCACTAAATCGCGGGAAGAACCCAGGAATGAAAGAACTAGCACAACAGGGCTACAGATCGAAAGGCGGGTAATGTCTCAATCTGAATTGGGGCTTCCATTCCTACCGCGAATGTTCTACACGTTAACCCTGAACAAGGAATGCCCGCTTACTCAGTAATAGTCGATCTAGAAGCGACCTGTTGTGATCAAAACTCGATCCCTCGCCATGAGATGGAGATCGTCGAGATCGGAGCCGTTCGTGTTTCTTCCTCCACTGGCGAAATCGAATCGGAGTTTGGGGCGTTCGTGAAGCCCGTCAGAAACCCAATTCTGACAGAGTTCTGCAAGAGTCTTACGACAATATCCCAAGAAGACCTGAAGGATGCCGAAAGCTACCCGCGGGTGATGGCTGATTTCTCATCTTGGCTCAAAGAGAAGCCAGACTACGATTTCTGCTCATGGGGTGACTACGACAAAAAGCAGTTCATGCAAGATTGTGAGTATCACGGGATAGCATATCCAATCTCAGGCGTTCACCGCAATCTTAAAGCCGAATTCTCAGCGGCGACTGGAGCAAGGAAACGATTCGGGCTGGGTGGTGCGATTCGGAAGATTGGGTTGGATTTTGAAGGAACAGCACATCGGGGAATTGATGATGCTCGTAATGTCGCGAGAGTCTATCGTCATCTGCTGGAGATAAGTGCAAGTGCTCTGAAAAATATTAAGAAAGTCGAAGATTGTTAAACATTTGCAGGATCGACTCATAGACAGTCTTCCCGGCGAACTGAAGTTCGCGGTCCGTTCATGTCAGCGGGAGAACTCCACCTTCAGCTCCTGGAACGCGGTGTTTTCGCCGATAGGAGTGACGGGGAGGACCTCCCAGATGATCCATCGGAAGCGCCCTAGATCCTGGCCGGACGGGGCGCGCAGCGAGGTGCCCACGAAGGTGGATGAAGCTTCTCCCCGGGTATCGACGGTTCCGATGGGGATGAACCTTGAGCGGTCCGACACCTCCCAGCCCGGATCCGGCTCCGAGCTGCTTCCATACAGCGTGTAGTACTGCGAGCCTCGATTGCCACCCTGGTTGTGCGACCACGAGCTCAGGGCCTCCACCTTGGCGACCGCGCCAAGATCCACCTTGTAGCGTCCGCGCACGCCATTTCCAAACACCGGACCGTATCCGGCATTCAACTTTCCATCCAACAAGGACGGCAGAGGGTCATTGTTCGTCGCCGGCTGGGCACGGACGGCAACACCGGAAGAAGCGGAAGGAACGAGTCCCTTGAAATCACTCGAAGCGAGTCCCATCTCCTTCCTGATCGAGGGAAGATTGCGAAGTTCGATCTCCTTGGAGGCCTGATTGCGGACAATCCTCAGCTTGAACGAAGACATGGCATTTCCGATGGCCTTGAAAAGGTCGGCCGTTGTCACGACCTTGCGTCCATCGATCGACTGGATCAGGTCGTTCGGAAGAAGGCCCGCCTTCATCGCGGCCGAGCCCTGTGGGACTGTCACAAGCTGCACGCCGCCATCCTCCTTCACCGTCCCGAAGGCCGAGAACTCCACGCCTTCGATGCCATGAAGGGTGGCCCCGAGCCAGACCTCCGTGAATGTTGGCGCTCCTGTCACGCTCTTCGGCTGGCCCGACTCAAGCGCGGGAATCACCGGCGACTTCGCGATCGCCTTCAAGGCCGGCTTCTTCACGCCGAAGCGGGTCATGAGAAAGTTTCCGAACCCCACCTTCAACGCCGGTGAGGACTCCTTCACGCCGAAGTCCCCATTCTCCGGATCGAGAAACATCGGATCCCCTGCCAGCGAGTTCGCCTCCCTGCCGCCCTTGCGGGCCTTGGCGAGATCGGCGGCGGAGGTGAAGAAGTTGCGGTCGATCAGCTTTCCCCACTCCGTCGGCATGCCGATGTCGGCGTGGGATTTCATGACCAGGTTTGAACGGAACTCGTCGCCGCTTTTGTCAAACCACACGTGCGGGTGGAATCCGCTGTTGACCAGAACGTTGTTCCAGGCCTTGCGACCGTAGCCTTCACGGAACTTCAGGCCACCGTTGAGCAGCAAATTATGATGAATCTCGTAGTTCGAGGAACCGTCGTCGAGGTCGATGTCCCAGCCGTGGTCACAGCGCCAGCGGGAAAAACGAATGACGGTCGGCTCGACCGCATCAAGGAAAGGCAAGCCCGGATCCTTCAGCACTTCAGGCTGTGACACCCCTCGGTGATTGCTGGTCCAGTAGCGGTCGCGTCCCCAGGAGTTGAACGAGCCATGGTCGTGGGTTTCCAGCACGGTGTCGAAGACATCGCAGCCCTCGATCCGATGACCGCCCCAGGTGCCGTCGCCGATGTTGATGCCGGAGCGGGCGCAGTCGTAGATCGAGCAATCGCGCACGGTGATCCTCGACGACATCGAAATCTGCACGCCGGCAGGCTGGCGCTCGACCCGACCGATGCCGTGGATCAGGCAGTCCTCGACCATGCAGTCCGCCGGATAGTTGTCGGTCAGCGGGCCCGGCGTGCGGTCGATCCTGGTGAGGTCCTGGGACTTCGCATATTCGAACAACGGATTGCGGACCGCCTTTGGATCGCCGACGAAGCAGACGCCGCTGGCTCCGGCATCATGGATGTGGCAGCCCTTGATCAAACTACGACGGTTGTAGTGGCTGACGAACACGGCATTGCCACCGAGCTGGTCGAACTCGCTGTCGAGGATCGAGATGTTCTCGGTTCCCGTCAGAAGGACCGCGCCGCCGCGATAGATCGTCCAGTCGGAGCGGAGCAGCGGCTCCTTGGTGTCCATGAAGGTCCGCGCTGCGTGGCGGAAGGTGAAGCCTTTCAGTGCGATGTGCTTCACCGGAGACTGCTGGCTGCCGTTGAACTCCACGAGATGCCGCTGCCGGACCACCTCGACCTTTGCGGGATCGGTCCCCACCTCCGGCATGAAGTAAAGCGTGCGGGTCTTCGCATTGTGGAACCATTCGCCGGGTGCATCGAGTTCCTCGAAGATGTTCTCCACCATGCGAAAGTCCTTGTGCATACCCATCTGGCGGTTGTTCTGCCAGCCGCCCTCGTAGGCCACGGTGCCGTCGGGATTCTTCCCGGTGATGCGGTATTCATACCCGCCCCATCGGGCTGCGTGCATGGCGTGGATGTAACCGCCGGCCGGATCCGCCCACTTTGCCGCGCGGTCCTTCGAAAAGGCATCCGCTGCGAAGCCCTGATAGGCGGCGGTGGTTTTGGTTGCATCGTAGTTCGGATAGCGGGCCATGTGCTGGCGTTCGCCGTTGATGAAAAGCTGGTCGATCGACAGGCCTTCCGGGGTCGCGGCCTGAAGGATGCCGTCACGATAAGGCTGCCATTTCAAGTCGAGCGCCAGTCCGCCACTGATGACCGCCTTACCCTCATGCTCGGCCTGATAGATCACGGGAAATTTCTCCGATCCGGAATCCGCCGATGTGAACACGAGCGTCTCCGGCAGATAGTAGATTCCGTCGGCCACGGTCACCTTGACCGCTTCCTTTCCTGCGGCCTTCAGGGCGGCATCGCGCGCGGCGGAGAGGGTCAGCAAGGGAGCCTGGCTGGTCCCCGGATTCGAGTCTTTTCCGGAAGGTGAAACATGCAGCTCCAGGGCCGAAGCGGAGACGGCGAGGAGTGGGAGGCAAAGCAAGCGGAACATGACAGCGGTGGATTCAGAGGGCATTGGCGGCCTTCACCGCCGCGACGATCGGGGCCGGGTCCGGGAGGCTGTGCGGATGGTGGTCGCAGCCGGGCTTGAGGATGACCTCGATTTTTCCACCAAGCGCGGTGTAGCGCTCCTTCAGGATCGCGGCGTTCTCGGGATAGGGCACGGTGCCATCAGCATCGCCACAGACGGCAAGGATCGGGATGTGCGCGGCGGCAATGGCCTTGAGGTTGTCGGTCGGGTTGAGCTTGTAGTCGAGGGCCTCCTGCTCGGACTTGAAGCCGTAGTCGGCGATCAGCTTCGTCCAATCGCTGGGTGAACCCTTGCCCTTTCCCTTGCCAGCGGGCCAGCTCTTGAAATCGCAAACCGCGCCATCGAGATAAATGATGGCCACCCGGTCCGGATGACGATTCGCCCAGTTCATCGAATAGAGACCACCCCGGCTGAATCCGAAGAGGCTGGTCTTCTTCGAGACGCCATAGGTGGCGGTGACATGATCGTAAAAGCGATCCATCAGGTCGAGCGAGGCCGGGCAGCCGAAGCTGTTCTTCAGGTCGATGTAGCAAAGGTGGTAGCCTTCTTTGAGAAGAGCCACATCCGCCTGGTTGAAGGCATCGAAGAACTCCGGCCGCCAGACCCATGGCTTTCCGGCGGCGGGAGTGGCGGGCTTCACCACGCGGCAGCCACGACCTTCGAGGGAAAAGGTCTCCTGTTCATGGCCCTGCCACTGGTTGCGGGTCACGGCGATCTCCGGCGCGGCGGAAACGATGGACGAGGAGAGCGCGAGGACAGCAAACAGGATGCGGATCATGGGCTTGGAAAGGGGTCGATGAAATCTGCCCCGCTACGATGAGCCCCGTCGATTCCTTTCGAGCCTCCGTATCTGCGAGGTTCCCCGGATCGGGCATCATTCAGTTTCCGGACGAGCTTGTTCTGGAAATCAATCGGACCGGACCGATCAATCCGGCGGGCTGGAGTTTGGTATCCATGCGATGATAGTACCAGACTACGAAGCATTTCCGATCCTTCTGCGGTCTCGGCTGATTGCGGATGAACCAGTCGGGGTAAGCCTTCATGGCATGGCCCTTCTCACCACGGTCCTCACCCCATTCGAAGTCGGCGGGAAACTGCTCATCGCCGACGAGGCGGTTGTGCCAGGTGTTGGTGACGTCGATCGTGATGTCGTTCCTGCCTGCTTTAAGGGCTGGACCAATCTCCACCGTGAACGGCGAGCGCCAGACGACGCCGAGGTCCCTGCCGTTGACCGTGACGCGGGCCAGATCGCAGACCTTGCCAAGATCGAGGACCATCGAGGGAGCGGGCGACTCGACCTCGATCTGCGTCGAGTAGGTGGCGGTGCCGGAGAAGTATCTAACAGACGGATCCGCCTGTCCTGTGAGATCGCCGAGCGATGGCAGCGAGAGGGTCTTCTTCTGATCAACGGGTGAATCGAGCACGACCTGCCAGGGGCCCTCGATGGTCTTGGCTGCCGTCGGTTGCACCAGCGAGAGCGGCAGATGCTTTCCGGAGGCAAGTACCAGCTTCATTGTAGCGGGCGCGTTGCTGGTTGCCGTGACCGAACCATCCAGTGCAGCCTGAAGCCCGATTGGCGAGTCATGTGACTCCCATCCAAGCGAAAGTGCCTCCTTTTCGGAAACCGTCACGCTTTTCGAGATTCCACGCAGCTTGTAGTCGAGCTCGAGGCGCTTGACGATGTTCGAGGCCGGATCACGACCAAACACACGGGGTTCCACCGATGGGATCAACAGCTTTCCTTTTGCGGCCAGCCCCTGGAGCTTTTCGGTGACGTCCATCCAGCGGTTTCCTTCAGGGGTCCCGAAGCGGGCCTTCACGATCTCCAGCTTGGATTCGTCCGCGCCCTTCACGTCCACTGAAACCACGTGGTCGGCCGGAAGCTTCGAATCGCGGAACACGACGAAGACCGAGCTGCCGCCTTCGAGGGTCAGGTCCACCTCGATTCGGCCGTCCTTCTCTCGCCAGACGGGAGCGAAGCGGATGCTGCCGGTTTCCGCGTCCCAGAGTTCGGGACGCTTGCCGGTGACTCGGAAAGACGAGGTGAAACAGGCGGGTTCATCGCGGGTGTTGGCGAGGAAGGTCAGGTCCGTTTCTCCGACCTTTCGAGGGGTGAAAACGACCGCGCTGGAGCCGCTGATCTGAACGCGCGGAGTGATCCCCATCGTGGCAATCGCGGCGGACACCTCGCCCTTGGTGAAAAGGGTCCCTTTTCCGATCTTCCGGACCGGCTCGTCATTCCAGAGCGTGGACGAACGGATCTCGGCATCGGATTTCGGATAGCCAGCAAGTCCGAGGGAGCCGGAGGGCTTCGAACAGACGAGGGTGGCTCCTTGCTGCAGGAGTTCGACAATCTTCCTCACATCCTCCGGCAGCAAGCGTCCCTCATGGGGAATTCCGAGGAACGGATAGCTGCGGCCCGATGGCAGGACGATTCGACCGTCTCTAACAGACACGCCATTCCGGAACGTGCGCCATGAAACGATGTCGCCGCCCTGGGACTTTCCGACACTGACGAAATCGGAAGGCGTCTCGCCCGCCTGAAGCATCGCCTGGCAGCGTCCGAGGTATTGGAAAAACGCGGTGCCATCCTTGGCCCAGGTCTGGTGTCGGCTGAAATGCGTGCCCCACCAGCCCATGCCCATGCCGGGCTTGTAGCGGTCGTCGAAGGGCTGATGGACCCAATGATGGAGCACAAGACGGTTCGCGCCGCTGGCATAGGTGCCATCGGCCGAGCGCTTCAGGAACTCCGGGGTTTCGGTCCACTTGCTCAAGTCAGGAGGACCGGTGAAGGCCTCGGCACCGACCACGGTGCGACCGGCGGCACGGGCTGCGGAAACGACGGTCGAGTTGATCCCGCCGCCGCCCTTGGTCCAGAACTCGCCCATCGGAATATCGGCCAGTGCCGCTCCTTCAACCGTGTCGAAGGGCCCGCCGTAGGGCTCGAACTGGAGATCCACACCGACGGCCTTCATTTTCGCGACACCGGTGAGCCATCCATTGTCGTAATAGAGGGCGCGGATCACATCATCGTAGTCCCACTTGAAACGTGCACTGAGGTCGGCATTTCCTACGGTGCGTTTCTCCAGTGTCAGCAGCCATGGCAGTGGATCGTAGCCCTTGCGCTTCTTGAACTCGTCGCGGAACGACGGCGTCCAGTTCTGGGGTCCTGCCTCATAGCTATCGATGAGGAAATGATGGAAGCTCTTTCCGAGATATGGACCCAGGTGGTGCTTCATCGGCTCGATCACCTGATCCCAGTGATATCGACTGGCCTCAAGACTCATCTTGTCGGCCTCTAGGGTCTTGCCGATGAGTTCATCCGGCACCGGATGGGGACTGGCACCGGTGGGGGCATGACAAAGCCGGACGACCTGCCATTTTCCAGCGGGAGCGTCCCAGTCGAGTTTGTCGGCCTTGAAGGATTTCGAGAGGTCAATGACTTTCGCGGGATCGACATCGCCGTTCGCGGGAACGGCAAGCACGGCGATGTCCTTGAGGAAGCTGAAGGTCTGGCCGGTACTGCCCCAACCCTTGTAGGTCGTCGGGTCCGGCCTTGGGATTTCGACCGTCACTTTCTTGCCGCCCTCGATCATCACCGAGCGACTCACCACCTTCTGCATGTTCTTCTCCTCGTCGATCCAAGGACCGCCGGTGGTGGAGTAGCCGACGGTGTTATGGAGTCCGATCTCGAGTCCCAGCCGCTGGGCCTCGGCGGCGGCGTGTTTCAGGGCCTCCCAGTATTTCGGGCTGCGATAGGTCTGGTCCGGCCAGGGGTTGTTGAGGGTCGGCTTGTGCGACTCCTGCACGGCCGAGGCGAGGTTGAAGATGGTCGCGCCTCCGATGCCACAGGCCTTCATGGCTTCGAGATCCCTGGTGATGCCTTCCTTGGAGAAATTCGAGCCCATCCAGTGCCACCAGACGTAGGGCCTGGCCTTTACGGGAGGGTTGCGGAAGCTTTCCTCAAGCGAGGGCGATTGGGCCCGGGAAACCTCTGTTAGAGCCAGCAGGAAAGCGAGAGACGCCAGTGAAAGGCGGAAGGGAGTCATGGTGATGATAGCGATTCAGTGTCGGGAAACTTTCAGGCGGTCAAAGAATGTGCCCGAATCACCGGAGTCAAGGAGGTCTTGTAGGTCTGGCGGATCATCGTAGGACTGAAGAATCCGGCTGGGGACGCAGATGAAGTCACTGGGAAAGGGCGCGAACGTCGTGAATGGATGAATACCACGAAAGGGAGATAACATGAATCCCGGAGCCGTTGCCAGCTCCGGGATTCGATGGGAATTCAATGCAGGCGGTTTGCGATCATTTGCTGACTTTCAGACGACCGAAGAGCTTGGTCTCCGTGCCTTTCGGAATGGTCACGGTGACAGTCTGAACTCCACCGGACGGAGTGCCGAAAGCCACCTCGCCGCCTGGGGTGCCCGTGATGTTGACCGAGGTCCAGGTGCTCAGTTCGGTCGAGTACTCGAAGACCTGGGTGGTATCATTGGCGGAATCGGTCAGGCGGGAGAATTCGAACACGAAGTTCGCGCCCGAGGCATCGAGGGTTGGCAGGATCGAGGAATCAGAGCTGCCTGGGTTGCCGTTGAGGACGTATTCGAGGACGTTCTTTATGCCATCGAAATCAGGATCTCCGCCTTCGGTGGTGTCGGCAAGACCCGGGAAGCCACCGATCCAGGACGCGTATCCGGATTGCACGAGGGCGATCTGGGTTCCGCCGTTGTAGGCGTAGTCGAGTGTGTAGCCGGTCGGTGGTGTGACGGAGGCGAAGGCCGTGCCGGTCTTGCTGGTGTAGGTGGCGAGCACGTAGGCGGCGTCATCCAGAGTGCCGGTGATGGTGAAGGTCACGACGGCGCTGGTGATGTTGAGTCCGGCGGCCTCGATCTGCCCTGAAGATCCCGCGCCCGCGCTGTCGAGCTTGAAGGTGACTGGCTGCGATCCTGATAGGGCGAACGAGGCTTGGGCCGTGGTGTTGAGCTTGGCACCTGCGCCGATGATGAGACTCGCGCTGCTTGAAACGGAACCGGAGGCTCCCAAGGTTAGCGTGCCACCATTGACGGTGGTGGCACCGGTGTAGGTGTTCACCCCGGTCAGAGTCTGGGTAAACGTACCGCTCTTCACGAGGTTGATCACTCCCAGACCAGTGCCGCCCAGGATGGTGGTCGGAGAACTTTTCGCCACCGTTGGGTTGAGCGTGAGGGTGGATGGAGTCACTGTGTTGAGGTTGACGATCTTCAGCGCGCCAGTCCCCGAAGATATCAAGCCGTTCAACGTTTGATCGTAGCCAGCAAGATCGAGTGAAGCGCCGTTGCCAGCGCTGGCGAAACCGGTGATGGTCCAGTTCGTCGGCAAGGCATTGGTGACTCCGAGACGGACACCTGCATAGACTCCGGAAGCCGCGCCGTTGAAAATGGTCGAATCCCCGCCGAAGGAATTGGCCGCATTTGAAAGGGTGATGAAGTCACCCGAGCTGTCGCCTGAACGGAAGAGGAGGCTGCCAGTGGTAATGCCGGATCCCTGGGTGATCGTTCCGGTGAGGGTCAGCGACGCTCCATTTTGCGTTCCAATTCGTGAAACCCCGTTGGCGTTCAGCTCGATGTTTCCACGGAAGGTGTTGTTGCCGCTGGTGCTCTGGATGAAGCCACGGGTGCCGACGGCGATCGCTCCTGTAATGACGGCTGATCCACCCCCGGACCCCGAGACGAGTTCGGTGGTGGCATAGTCGATCCCACCTGAAAGGCCCAAGGTCGTGCCGCTTACCACCGTGGTTCCGGCGGCATTGGTGCCAAGAGCGCCATCTACGGTCACGATCACTGCGCCGGAAGCGACGGTGTGGGTGATGGTGGTCGCGCCGGTGTAGGGATTGGCGGAGGAAAGAATCATCGCTCCCGAACCCTGCTTGGTAAGGCTGCCACTTCCGCTGATGACGCTGGCGAGTGTGATGTTGCTGCTGTTGTCACGATTGAAGATGAGAGTGCCGTTGTTCGTGATCGCTCCAGTACCGATCGTGCCTGCGGCACCACCCGTGCCGATCTGAAGCGTGGCACCTGTGTCGATCGTGGTTGCCCCATAGCTGTTGGCGGCGGTCAGGATGACGGTACCAGCTCCTGACTGGGTGAGGGAGCCGGTGCCTGAAATGGCATTGGCGATGGTCACGTTGTTGGCACCGAAGTTGGTGATCAACGCGGCGTTGTTGGTGATCGCTCCGGTGACGCTCCCTGTTGCGTTGGTGCCGTCTCCAAGCTGGAGCGTGCCGTTGCTGATCGTCGTTCCACCGGAGAGCGTGATGGCATTGGAAAGGGTCACCTTGCCCGTGCCGGCCTTGGTCAAGCTGGAGCAGGTGACGCCTGCTCCACTGAGGGAGTAGGGATTCACCAGCGCGTTGTCGAAAGTGACAGTTCCGGCGGCGAGCGCTGACTGCACGGCAGGGTTGAAGTTGGCGGCGGAATCGTCAAAGAGCACGTCGTCCCCGTTGAGGAAGAAGTCATCGACACCACCGAGTGTCCAGTTCTGCGCCGTGGTGTTCAGGTCCCAGAAGGTGGGGTTCGTTCCATTGGCCCCTTTCCAAACCACGCTGCCAGCAGAGAAATCAAACAGAAGCTGGGTAGCGCTGAGGCTGAGGGTGCCTCGTGCATTCAGCTTGAAGTCGCTGAGGCCGTTCGTGGTGATCGATCCCGCTTCGAATACCACCACGCCCGTATTGGTCGTTGGTGCGGTGAGATCAATGTTGATCTTGGTTCCAGCTCCGGCCGTGGTGTCGACGTTGCCCGAAGTGCGAAAGTATTGATTTGCTCCTGTGGTGCTGGGGTCGAAGACGATTCCCGAACCGGCGTTGAAGACGACATTGCCTGCCGAACTGCCTTCACCGCCCAGCTTGGCACCGTTCGACACGGTGAGAAGGGTGTTTCCGAGCGTGCCAGTGACATTGAGCGTACCGGCGGTCACGTTGGTGGCATCGGTGTAGACCTGGGTGCCACCGAGATTGGCGACGCCGGATGTGGATTTGCCGACTGCAACACCGCCTCCAAGCGTTGCAGTGACTGTGCCGCCCTGAAGATCATAGGAGGACCCGGTCAGCGTGGCGGAGCCGGAAATGGTTCCACCAGTGATGGTGATCGCGCCGACCGTATCAGGATTCGCCACGTTGAGAACACCGCCGCTGACAGTGACTGGGGCGGTGTTGAGGATGGTGTTGGTCGCGTTGCCAAGCGTCAGCGTACCGGCACTGACCACGGTGGTGCCAGTGTAGGTGCTTGATCCGGTAAGGGTCAGTTTGCCGGTGCCGTTCTGTGTCAGACCGAAACCGTTGCCACCATCCCCAATGGCATTGGATAAAACGAGTGCCTCAGTGGCGACCGTTGTGCCAAGGTTGGCGGTGATGGTGCGGTTCCCGGTGAGCGTGATCGGGCCAGAGAGAATGAGCGTTTTCTCCCCGGTGAGCGTGGAGGCGGTGAAGTTGCCTCCAAGGGCGATGGCGTTGCTGAGAGTCGTGCCGCTCGTGCTCCCGCGGATATTGCCACCGTTGATCGTCACGGAGCCTGTGCCGAAGCCGTTGTTGCTCGCCACGGCGAGAATGCCGGTGCCTGTGGAGTTGACGACGGTTCCGCCAGAGTAAGTATAGCTGCCGGTCACCGTGATCCCGCCAGCCGTGCCGCTGTAGTTGATCGCCACTTTCCCACCCGCTGGGCTGTCAAGGACACCGCCGTTCAGGGCCACCGCTCCGCCGTTCGCTTCGACGCTGATCGTTTGTGTGCCAGTGGTGGCACCTCCGGTGATCTTGCCAATCGTGAACGTCTGGGCAGTGTTAGTGCTGCGAACGGTAACCGCCGTGCTGGCGCTATTCAGGATGATCGGGGTTGAAATCGTGGTGGTACTGGCCCCCGAGCTGAAAAGGCCGGAGTTCGTGCCGGTGCCGCCGATGGTGATCGAGGTGCCGCCCGAGATCGTCCTAGTGAAGGGTGCGGATAGCGTGATGCTGCTCGCGGCTTGCGTGCCTGTTACGGTGATTGTCCCGTTTGCCGTACCCGCGCTGACGAAGAGATCATCCGCCGAGGTGGGCGAGGCGACGAAGGTGCCGCCACTATTGCCGGTGCTGAGGGTGTTCCAGAAGGCGTTTGTGCCGTTCCAAGCGCCGGTAATGGCACCAAATCCAGCAGTGGTGGTGTTGGTGTCCCAGTACCGATCTATCGCGGATGCAGAAGTGATGGCGAAATGGCTGATCAGCACACCACAGAAGATGGTGGTGGCGAGAGTGGAGCGGAACGGATTGGACTTTTTGGATTTCATGACGGTTGGGATTTTGGACGAATGTTGGAAAATGGCCTCCGTGGCAGAATCCGCTGAGGGGATCGGAAGACGTCGATTCACGACGAGCGGATGGACGCTTCGATCATGGCCGGCTCGAAGGAAGGGATTGCCTCGGATATCGTTGGGTTGGTGGTTTCGTTCCTGAAAATGGGGGCCAAGAGAGCTGGGAGATCGAAGATGCTCTCCTATCCACGGTTCTACCACGATCCTTTAGATTGTTTCATGAAAGCGCAGGCACGGGAAGAGGTGTTTGCGCATTTAATCTGTGATTTCGCGCAAGACGAACCCGGACCACGCCCACGGCTCGAAATGGTTGCCGAAGTTTCAGGAAGTCTCCGATGATCGCGAGTGGAACCCGGACGGCCGCCGGAAGCTAGCGCGGCGACTTTGTCTTCTCCCGATTGAACACCTTCTCCATGCGGTCCAGGTAGGTGGAGACCGGATCCTTGCGGTCCTCGCTCCGCACCTTCAGCCGCTCCTTGAGGGAAAGGTAGTCCTCGAACTCACCACTGGTCTCCCGCACGCGGGTGATCTCAAACCAGTCGAGGTAGTCGCGGGCGTGTCGGGCCTTTTCGGTCATGGTGACCCGGCTTTCCTGAAGACCGGCCAGGCGTTCGCCGATCTTCCGGGGCTTGGGCTTGAGCAGTTCGGAGAGGATGAGTTGATACTCGGCGATGATCGGCCTGAACGAAGGAAAGCTGCGATAGCTGAGCCGGACGAGGGAGTCCTGAATCGGTCGCACCGCCTCGGATCGGGCGGGCAGTGGCAGTGCAACGAGTTCCTCCCAACTGCTGTGTAGGGGCTTTCCGCTGTCCACTCCGGCAGCGTCCCGGAAATGAAGCTTCAGGATTTCCTCAAGGCCGCTGTCCGTTTCCACCACGCCGAGCGATTCGGTGAGATCCGGCGCGGATTTGTCGATGCCAACGAGCATCCACCATTTCTCAAGGCTGCGTTCCGACAGGTTCAGCTCTGGAAAGCAGCGCCGCAGCAGCAATGGCATCTCGCCGCCGAATCTGGCCGCTTCCGAGATGAAAGTGCGGAAGCCCTCCTTGCCCTGGGGTTGCTCCAGAAGGGCCATCACCATCGCCCCCGATGCCACCCGGAAGGCGGCACGCATCGCCCCGTCGAGTTCCTCGTGATCGGCCTCGGTGACGGCGAAGAGGTCGTTGAGCTTGTAGAGGCCGCCGTGCTTGAAGATTGCCTCGTAGAGCCTACGGTCGCCGCGCTTCTGCTGCCAGGCGACCGCTTCGCGCAGGCCCTCGACCAGCCAGGGCGGCACGATTAGGGCGGAGTCGGTGGTGCCAGGCGGGAGCTTGCGCAGGGCCTGCTCGTGAAGAAGCGCGGAGGTCACCGCGCGATGAAAGCGCTCCTGATCAATGCCGCGTGCAAGATGCAGATCAAGCCTCAGCGAATAGCCTCCCTCGTTTGAGAAAAGACTCAGGGCCACCGAGCGGGGCGGCAGCGGGTCTCCCGGCTTCCCGTGCAGCACGACCGAGATGAGGGTCTTCCAGTCGTCCTTCAAATCGGAAAGCTTCAAAAGGTCGTCCTTCGCCTCCTCCGCCAGAAGGGCGACCGAGGCACGAACCGCAGGTTCCGCGCCGGAAACTGAGAACTGGCCGGACCGGCTGACCACGCGGGCAGGAAGGGCCTGGTCATCCTCAGGGACAGGAACCGGGACAGGGGCCTCGACCGGCTCAGCCACCGGCACTGCTTTCAGTGGTGGCGCGGCATGTGCCATCCCGGCAAACATCAGCAAGGCCAGGAGGGAAGGTTTCATGCGGCGCGAAGGGCAGGTCAGAAGGGCGATCCGGGCGAGATCATCGGTCAAAAGGCTCGAGAGGATGGAGGATCAGCTTGTCCTTTTCGATCCGGATTCGTGCCATGCGACCGAGCGCCAGGTCGATCTCCGGCTTGTAGGCCTCGGCCAACCCGGCAAAGGCGGGCAGGACCAGGTGAAGGAAGCCCTGGGGGACCACCAGTTGTCCGAAGCGTCCGCCGCGGTTGAGCGGGATGTCCTTGAGATAGGGACCGCCATGCAGGACCCCCTCGGTGCTTGCCGTGCCGGTGGGAGAGACCGACTGGCTGATCTGGACATACGTGGAAATCGTCAGCGGGTGGCCGAAGATGCGCCGCTCCAGGATGATCTCCACCCGGCCTTCCTCCAGACGGACCCAGGCACCGTCGAGCGTGACGTTCTTGCCGAGAAGTCCGTTCTGCTTGGCGGCGAGGGTGCGCGCGAGGTAGCCATTGATGTCCTCCTCGGAAAGGTTCACCTCAAAGCCGCGATCCAGGGAGTTCTGCAGCGTCGTCTTGATGTCCTTCCGCTGGACCAGCGCGGCCGCCGGCCCGTAGCCGCCCACGTCGGTGAGGTCCTGGGGCTGGAAGATGAAAAACACCGCCGCACCGAGGCCGACCAGGAAGATGAGCATGAAAAGCTTCATCAACAGGCCAAGGCAGCCACCGCCGGATTTCTGGGGTTTCTCGGGGTTCTTGTCGGACATGGCTGAGATGAGTATCAGGAGGGAAAGCGCTTGCAAAGCCGGGGTTCAGCTGCCGGATGAAGCGGCCGGGGGAGTGGATGCGCTGCTGCTGTCGGATTTGGGCGTGCTCTCGGTCTTCGGCGTGGCCTCGGATTTCGAGGAAGCTCCATCCGCCTTCACTCCCGCCTGATAGGACGAGGATCGGTAGTCGGTCTGGTAGAAACCCGCTCCCTTGAAGATGAGTCCGGCTCCGGTGCCGAGCAGACGCTTGACCGTGCCGTTGCAGCCCTCCACGGGGCAATGCTCGAGCTTGGCGTCGTTCATGCTCTGGAACACTTCGAAGCGGTGGCCGCAGGCCTGGCATTCGTAATCGTAATTGGGCATGATGGTGGAGCGCCTCAATACCACGCCCACACCGGGAAGCAACCCCGATCCGGCTGTTCTCTTGACCGCCTTGGCCTCACGGGCCAGATTCCGCCGTCCCCAGACCGATGAACACCCTCGCCCGTCGCTCACTTTTCACCGTCCTCACGGCCGTGATGGTCTCCTGCACCCCCAGCGGTCCGCAGAAGTCCGATTACCTCCTCGGCTATGAGCGCAACAACGGCCCCACCGGTGCCGGTGCCCATCATCCCGCCCCTGCGATCCCCGACGACATCTCCTACTGGGACGGTGACAACGTCTCCGGCCCGCCCCTCATCAAGATCAGCCGACCGCAGCAGAAGGCCTATTTCTACAAGGGCAACGTGCTGGTGGGCGTGTCGAAGATCTCCAGCGGCAACGAGGACCACGGCACCCCGCCCGGCCGCTACAAGATCATTGAAAAGGATGCCGATCACCACTCCTCCGCGTACGGCTGTTTCAAGGACAAGGCTACCGGCGCGATGCTCAACGACAACGTCGACATCCGCACCGACAAGATCCCGCCCGGCGCGATCTACTACCCGGCTCCGATGCCGAACTTCATGCGCTTCAGCGGCGGCATGGGCATGCACACCGGCTACCTTCCCGGCTACGCCGCCTCCCACGGCTGCATCCGCATGCCCGACCACATGTCGAAGCACTTCTATGACAACGTCCAGCTCGGCACCCCCGTCATCATCGAATGAGCGCCCTGCCCGATCCCTCCGCCACGATGGAGGTCACCTGCTCCGAAGTCGCCGCCTGGGCCGCCCTGCCGGAAAACGAGCGCCCGCGCCTGATCGACTGCCGCCAGCCGGACGAATGGGACATTTGTCATCTCGATGGCGCGCACCTCGTCCCCCTCGGTGAGTTTCCCTACCGGGTCGAGGCCCTCAAGGAAGGCACCGAGCGTGGAGTCGTCGTCTATTGCCACCATGGCATGCGCTCCCTGCGAGCCACCGCGTTCCTGCGCGAGATCGGCATTGAAAACGCCTTCTCCATGGCCGGCGGGATCGATGCCTGGTCCACCAGCATTGACCCGGATGTGGCGAGATACTGAGACGAAATCCGCCTTCTAACCATTGCCCAGGATGGCAATCGGCCGCTCCCTGCGAGGATCCACAAAGGTGCTGCGAAGTCACTTCTTCCCGTGGGTTGGCGTTTGTGCAGGTCCTTCAACCAAACAACATCCACGCCAGGACGAGGGTCCAGGCCACATTCACGGCCTGCCCGCCCACGAAGGCGAGGGCTGGCCGACCGCCACCAAGCTTCGCCAGATCGCCCAGCTTCGTTTCCAATCCAATGCAGACGAACGCGGCGGCGAACCAAAGCTCGCGCAGGCTCTTGAGCGGCTTGCTGCAGGCTTTCACCGTCTCCGGAGCCAGCAGGAACGAAAAGACCAGCGAGGCCGCAATGAACCCGAGGACGAACTTGGGAAATCGCTCCCAAATGATCCGCAATCCCGGACGCTCCGCCGCCACGCCATCCTTGCGGGCACGCAGCGACCACCACAGCGACAGCACGAAGGCCGCCACGCCGATCAGGACGTTCTGTGAAAGCTTCACCACCGTGCCGGTCTTGGTCGCCGTCTCACCCAGCATCTCGGTCGCGGCAAGTACCGAACCACTGGTATCAAGCGTGCCCCCCAGCCAAGCCCCGCCGACCGCCTGGCTCAGGCCGATCCATTTCACGCACCACGGCATCAGGATCATCATCGGCACGGCGCAAAGCAGGACCACCGAGGTGACATACGACAGCTTCTTCTTGTCGCCCTGGATCGCCCCGCAGGCCGCGATCGCAGCAGAGACTCCGCAAATGGAAACCGCCGTGGAAAGCATCACGCCGAACTCGTCATCCACCTTGAGCCTGCGCGCGATCCGGAACGTGATGTGCCACACCACCGGAATGACCAGCAAGGCCTGGATCAGGCCTGGAGCCCCCGCCTGAAGCAGATCACGGAACAGCATGCTGGCCCCGAGGATCACAATGCCGGTCTTGATGAAAAACTCCGTGCGCACCGCCCCCATGAGCCATCCCGGTTGCGGCAACAGGTGGCTCCACAGCAGACCCAGTCCCAGTGCGAAGACCACATACTCCAGACCGAGCTCCTTGACCCGCGCATGCGCCGCCAGCATCTGGGCCAGCCACGCGAGTGCGAACACCACACAGGCTCCAGCGGGAAAACTGCGGACTCCGCGACCCATGGACGCTGCGAGAACCGCCGTCGCGAGGAGCACCAGCACCCCCGTTGTTTGGGCGATGTTCCAGAGATTCGATCCCGAAACAAGTCGGCCAACCTCCGCCGCCGACTGCCAGGAGAGGCTAGGCTCGGGAAGCTTCAGTCCGGCAATCGATGCCAGGAGCAGCGGCACCGCCGCCAACACCGCCAACCAGTCCTCATTCCGCCACCAGGTCGGCTGAACAGGGGGCGTGGTGGGTTCCATGGCAGCGGCGTCTTCGGGCATCGCGCCGAGCATGTTCCTCGGCGACTCCACAAGCAACTGCCAAAGGCCGACTCACGGCTGGCTCACCTCAAGACGGACGAAGCGGCGGATGCTGCCGGCCGGAACCAGAATGCGAAGGGTTTCGTGGGTGGCGGTTTCCTCGATGGCTGGAGGACGCTGATCGACGATGCCGCTGGCGCTCCAGGATCCGGGGGCGAGGGTTCCACTCCATTTCACAAGATAGGTCAAATCGGACGCGGCCTTGTTGCGACGGTAGATGAAATCAAGAGTGGAACCTTTCCATTCAAGGGTGATCGGAAGACTGTTCGAGACACCAGGATCGGTGGCGAGGGCATACTCCATCAGGTTGGCGATGCCATCACGATCCTTGTCGGCACCGGGTCCGCTGACCAGTGGATCGGCGAGTTCATTGGAAGTGAAAAAGCCCCGCCGCCATGTGTCGAAGCTGCTGGCGACAAGGGTGACTTTGACAGTTCCTGGGCTCGAAAGATCGAGGGTGGCGGCGAAGCCCGATGGGGGAATGATCGTGACGGAGCCAGACCGACTGCCGCTGTGGGTCAAGAGCGTGTAGCTCCCGCTGACCGCAGTGCCGGTGTCGATCAGGGTGATGCTGCCGCCGAGTACGAGCGCTCCGGTGACATTCACGCGATCACTGGAAGAACCGAGTTGGAAGTTGGCATTGGACCCAGGCTTGAGGGTGAGCGGACCGGTTCCAAGCGTGCCGACGTTTTCTCCCCCTGGAGCAAGCGTGCCGCCTGATTCCACGGTCGCGGAGCCGGTGGTGCCTGTGCCGCCCAGAGTGCCGGACGAAAGGACGGTCGCGGCGCTGGTGGCGATGCTGCCGGTCACCAGCAGCGTGCCTCCGGTGACCGTGGTGGTGCCGGAGTAGGTGTTGGTGCTGGCGAGGGTCAAGGTGCCGGCTCCGGATTTGGTGAGAGAGCCGATGAAGGTGACCGGGTTGCTGTCGATGAGCACGCGGTCGATCGTGGTGTTGAAGCCATTGGTATGGAGGATGCCACCGCCGCTGCTGGAGAGGATGAAGCGACCGCTGGCATCACCGGTGATCAGTTGCGGGAGGTTTGCGGAGAGTTTCAAGGTGCCGCCGTTGGTCAGGATGAGGCGTCCATAGCCGTTCACATTTCCCGAACTGCCATCAAAGTTGATCGGCTGCCCGGTGGTCAGGGTGCCGCCCCTGACGGTCAGCGTGCTCAGGCTGCTGGTGCCCGATGTCTGTGACAAGCGGATGGCGGCTGGTCCGTTGTAGACCATCGCAGCGCTGCCTCCCGACGCGGTGCCGATGTTGAGGTTGGCGGCGTAGCCACCGTTCGCCTGGACGTTCAGCCATCCTGACTGGTTCCATGTCGAGTTGTCACCGACGGTGAGAGTGGCATTGCGTGCGACCGCAAGTGATCCGCTGTTGGTGACGGTGGTCGGAAACGCAGCAGCGCCGTTCACGTTCAGCGTCTGGGCTGAGGTGCTGACTGCGGTGTTGACGCCTGGGACCGCGCCCAGTTGGACTGCCTTTGAACTACCGGTGACGATGGTGGTGGCGGCGGTTTGGGAGGCCGCGCCGAGATTGAGCGTCGAAGTGGCGGAGTTGGTCACATTCATCGCGTAGCCGCCGGTCGCGCCCGACTGGTTTCCGGAAAGGTTCACCGTGCCGCCGTTGATCACCGTGCCGCCGCTGTGGGAGTTCGGGGTTTGGAGGTTGAGGATTCCCGTGCCGGATTTCGTGAGGGCACCACTGCCTGTTAGATTGCCCGATCCGGCGAAGGTGAAGGCGGCGGTGTTGTTGACCGAGATGGAGGCCGGGGACAGCGATCCTGTTAGATTGACGGTGGGGTTGGCGGCTCCTGTGGCGTCAAAGAGGACGGGGTTGCCATTGGTGAAGGTGGAAAGACGGTTGCCGTTCCAGAAGGTGATGGCGCTGCCCGAATTCCAGAGGTTGCCCGCACCATCACCGCGCCAGACGAGTGTGACCACGGACGCGGCGGAAGTGGGATCGGTGCCGGCGAGAAATTCGTCATTGTTGGTTTGGCCGTCGAGATCCGGATCCGCAGCGGCGGCCGCATTGGGGTTGTTGTAGTCACCGAACCAGAGGACCTGCCATTGCTGGAAGGCGCTGAGCGTGCTGGTGACGACGACTTTCACCTGGCCAGACGTGGCGGTGTCGAGGGTGCAGGCAAAGTCGGCGGGCACGCTGCCGACGGAAAGTCCAGTGCCGGAGAGGGTGCCGGTGTAGTTGATGATCGTGTAGGTGCCGGGCAGGAGTCCGCCCGCGTTGCTGAAATTGATCATGCCGTTGAGCGCGAGATTGCCGGTGACGTCGATGCGGTCGCGGCTGCTGCCCAGATCAATGACCGTGACGCTTTCGGCGGCGAGGGAGAGGCCATTGGTGAACGTGATCACTCCAATTCCATTGTCGCCGGGACTGAGGGAAGCATCGCCTTCAATGGTTGCGGCAGCGAGACTGCCTGTGCCACCCAACAGGGAGCCTGCCTTCACCATGAGCGGACTGGCGGTGACGCTTCCATTCACGATCAACGAGCCGCCGGAAACGGTCGTGGACCCTGCGTGGCTGCTCGCGCCGGTGAGTTTCAACACGCCGGTTCCAACCTTTTGGAGCGCGGTGATGCAGCCGGCGGCCTGCTCGGAAATGGTGCCCTGGAAAACAGTGTCCGCGTCGGACTGACCGATCTCCCAAGTGAAGGTCCTCCCGGTGGTGGGGCCGCCCTGAACGATGGAGCCGGCCGCGCCTGTTAGAGAGCCGATGGCGATCCTTGAGCCGATGCCGGAATCGACGATGCCGACGTAGAGCAGTTTGACGTTTGCGGCGAGATTCATCGCCGCCAGCGGCAGTCCGGTGGGCGAGTAGTTGTTGCCGATGCGGAACTCGCCGCCATTGGCATCGGTGGTCACGTTGATCTGGCCGGTGAAGGCCGACCAATCGCCATCGATGCCGGTGCGGATGTCGGGGATGTAGAGGTTGAACGTGCCACCGCCAGTGAGAGTGCCGCGGATGGAGCAGCGGGAATCGCAGTTGAGGGTGCCGGTGAAACCGCTGGGGACGACGAGGTTCCAGGTGGAGGTGTTGGAGGAAGTGGTCGAATTGAAATTGGAATACATGGCGAGCGTGCCGCCCTTGAGGGTGACTGACCCGCTGCCGAGGGCGTTGGTGTTCGCGTTGTCGCTGGCGAGCTGGACGGTGCCGGCGTTGAGGGTGGTGCCGCCGCTGTAGGTGTTCGCGCCTTCCAGGGTGAGGGTGGCGGCTCCGCTTTTCACGAATGTGGCAGAGCCAACGATGCTGCCGGAATTGGAGTTGAGGGTGACGGACTTGGTGGAGTTGTTGACGGTGACCGAAGCGGGTTCAACGTTTCCTGATAGAACCGCAGTGCCGTTGACAAGCGTGTCGTCGAAGGTGACGGCATCGTATTTCACGAAGCGGTCGGCGGAGGTTCCGTTGCGCCAGTTGGCCGCTCCGGTGGCGGGGACGAACGGATCGCCGGAGTCCCAGGTGGTGCCGGGAGTGCCGTTCCACAAGAGCGAGGCGGAGGGCGTGCCCGTGACGATGAGTCTCAGTGTGCCGGGCACGCTGGTATCGAAGGACACGTTCTGACGTCCGCCGTTCGGAAGGCCGCCCCAGACGAGGGTGGCGTTGTTCACGGTGGAGGAACCGCCGCTGATCAAGGTGTAGGTGCCCGCAACGAGCGGGCCGTTGAGAAGATTGGGCGTGACGGTGATGGTGCCGTTCAGGGTGAGTGCGCCGCCGATGGTGTAGAGGTCGTTCACGCCGCCGCCGGAGGTGGTGCTGTTGTTGAGGTCGAAGGTGAGTGGTGTGCTGTTGAGCGTGAGTCCTCCGCTGATGGCGAGTGTGCCCGCTCCGCCGGACCCGGAGCTGATCGAGCCGCCGGTTTGAACGACCACCGATCCACCGATGGTTCCGGTTCCTGTTAGAGAGGCGCCATCGGCAACGGTGACGGCGGTCGCGCCAAGAGCCCCGGTGATACGGAGCGTGCCTTCATTGACGAGGGTCGCGCCGGTGTAGTTGCTGGTGCCGGCGAGCGTGAGGGTGCCGGTGCCGGTCTTGGTGACCGACGTGATGGCCGAGGTCCCGGAGGTACCGTTGCGGATGCCGCCCGAGAAGGTGCTGTCCTGGTCGTTGCCGCCAATGGTGAAGGTGGTGGCCTGGTTGTCGTTGCTCTGGCCAAGAAGCAGGGTGTTGGCTCCGCCTTTCAGGGCTCCGATGGCGATGGCCGGCAGGTTGTTGCGGACGGTGATGTTGGCGGTGCCGCCGCCGAGATCGAAGGTCGCGAGCCCGGAGCCGGTGGTGCCGGTGAGGAGACGGACGTTGGTGTTGGTGGCGAGGACCAGCGAGCCGGAGAAGTCCGCCATGTTTCCTGTTAGATCGAAGGGGCTGGAGCCGATGGAGACGTTGACCGTGCCATTGCCGCTCACGGCCTTGAGTTTGCAGAAGGCGAGCCCGACCAGTTGGCTGGTGCCGGTGAAGGAGACCGGGTTGTTGAGGGTGAAACCGGCGATGTTGAGGCCCGCGTTGTCGATGGCGACGGGTCCGCTGCCCAGTGCGGAGGCATTTCCAAGCACCAAGGTCCCGCCGGTGACAGAGGTGCCGCCGGTGAAGGCGTTGGCGGCGTTGAGGGTGAGCGATCCGCTGCCGGCTTTGACGAGGTTCATCGTGCCGGAAAGCGTGCCGCCGTTGAAGATGTAGTTCTTCGTGGCATTCACCGTCATCGTGGTGGGAGTGATCGTGCCGGAAAGGGTGATGGTGGGATTCGATCCGGTTTGGAGGAAACTCACATTGTCGCCCTGGGTGAAGGTCGCGGCCGACGCGCCGTTCGAGAAGTTGGCGGTGGTTCCCACGTCCCAGGTGGCGGTCGTCCCGGTCCAGGTGAGATCCTTCGGACGGCCCGTGGTGATGGCGACGCCCACGGTCTGGACGACCGTTTGGCCGGAGGCGGTGAAGCTGAAGTTGAAACTCCCCAGCCCTTGAAACCCTGCGGTTGGGGTGAACCGAGCCGTGCGTCCATCGGTCAACAGCGACACGGTGCCGTTGACTGGATTGGAAAGGCTGTAGGTCAGCCCGCTGCGATTGCCGTTCTGGACCATCAGATCGATGTCGACCGCCTCGTCCTTCGCGGTGGTGGCATGTGGTGCGGCAAGCCAGTTGAGGTATTCCTCGAGGTCGGTATATCCGTCCGAATCCGCATCGGCATTGTGGTTGGCAACATTGGGATCGCTGCCGAAGGCGGACTCCCAGTTGTTTGGGATGCCGTCGAGGTCGTTGTCGGGCAGTGCTGCGGTGGAGGCGAGTGTCGGATAGCCACCGGCTTCGGTGCTGTTGTCGACAAAGCCGCCGGTGCCGGCCAGGACGTTGGCGGCGATCGCGCTGTCTTTGGTGTCGCGATTCCAAGGCATGGCCCCGGCCTGCGACAAGACGCGCTGGAGCGCGAGGTCGGCGCTTTCCGGCGTGTTGGTCTGATTGAAGTCGAAGGCGGTTGCCTGCTGGGTATAGGTGCCGCTGAACATCGACCAGCCGGTGTCCGTGCCGTCGAAGGCGGCGTTCTTGTTGAGGTCGATCTTGTTTCCGCTCTGATGGATCCGGGTGGAGGTGCCACCCCCGCGGAAGGCGGAGTCGGTGGTGGAGCCCGGGCCCTTGATCAGGTAGTTGCCGACATAGTTCATGTCCGTTGCTTCGGGGCTGCCCGCGCTGTAGCCGCAGAAGTAGCCCCAGTTGTAGAGCACGTTGTTGCGGAAATCGAAACTGATGGTGGAGCCGTCATAACTGCCGGGGCGCGGATTGCGGCTCTGGTTGTGGGCGTAAAGATTGTGATGCCAGGAGAGGCGGGCAGGCAGATAGGATGCAACGATCGAACCAAACCCGTGCGGGCCCTTGGTGTGGATCGAGTCATCGAGCGCCTCGGTCACATGGCACCACTGCGTCGTGAGATTATCGGTTTTTCCCGTGCTGCTCAGGACTTCATCCACGGACCAGGAAGCGGAGCAGTGATCAAGGATGACATAAACTCCGCTCCAAACCGTGATGGCATCGTCCTCACGCGCCGCGTCCGTGCCGAGGCGGGACCGGACATGGCGGACAACGATGTCATTCGCATCCACGCGCAGGGTCCAGTTTTTCAAACAGATGCCGCCGCCGGGAGCGGATTGTCCGGCGATGGTGATGCGGGGCTTGTTGACGGTCAGATTGGAGTTCAGCGCGATGGTGCCGGAGACTTTGAAGAGAATCGTGCGTCCGGTAGCGGGAGCGGTGCTGATGCCATCGCGCAACGAGCCGGCCCCGGAGTCGTTGAGGTTGGTGACGAAATAAACGTCCCCGCCCCGGCCGCCGAGGGTGTTGGCTCCCGCTCCCTCGGCACCGGGGAACGCGGGCAGGGGAGGAACGGGCGTCCATCCGCCGAAGGTGGTGGCGAGGTTGCGCAGGGCGGTGGCTTGGGTGCTGTTGATTTGGGATGAAAACGCGGCACGGCCACTGACATTCAAGGCTGCGCCTGTTGGATCAGTGCTTTGGAATTCCCAATAGCGGAGGCCGGTGGTCGGGCCCGGAGTGGAGAGCGTCCAAGCTGCGGCGGTGATGTGGGCATCGACGGCACAGTTGACGATGGCGACCGCACTGTCCGGATAGACGTTTGGATCGACACGACCGAAGACCACTCCGGTGACGCCAGCGGCCCGGGTGAAGCGGCAATCGAGGAAGACCGCGCCGTATTGGCCGGAAGGGTTCCGCATCGCGCAGACGTAGCCGCCGTCGAGCGACTTGATCTCACAGCTTTGAAACACTGCGCGGCCGGTGCCCCAGATGAAATCGGCGTCGCCCTCGATCAGACAATCCTTGAAATAGGCCGTATCGGTGGAGCTGTTGACGAGGAAGGTGTCCTGATAACTGCGCAGTTCGCAGTTGTTGACCACGCAGCGCTGGGCGTTCACGCGCAGGGCCTCGGCCTGGGATCCGCCGTCGGGCGTGGTGTTCTGGAGGGTGAGGTTGTCGAAGCTGACGTCGTTGGCGACGACGTTGAAGAGCGGACGGGTGTTGGTGGAGGCGTTGAGGGTGCTGTTGTTGGGGTAAGCGATGACGGTGCGTTTGCGGTTCTGGCCGCGGAAGGCGAGGTTGTGTTTCGAGGAGACGCGGACGATTTCCTGATAGGTGCCGTTGCGGACGTTGATGTAGCGCTTGGTGGTGTTGTTGGCGGGGATCAGGTCGATGGCGCCCTGGACGGTGCAGAAGTCGCCGGTTCCATCCGCAGCGACGTTGAGATAGGTCGAGGCTGCGGATGGCGCGGCGGACCTGGTGGTGAAGCGCCAGGTGGTGTTGGCCGTGATGCCCGCGTAGCTGGGGAAGACGGTGGCGTCGATCGTGATGTAATAGGTCGTGTTGTAGGCCAGCACCCCGGAGCGGGGGAAAATGGAGGCGGTGTTGCCGGTGACGATCACGGGCAGGGCGTTGTAAAGCGTGCCGCCGATGGTGCGGGTGTGCGGGACCGCGAGGTCGAGGGTTTCGACAAGAGTTCCGCCGGAGTTGTAGATTCTAACAGCACCCGCAGTGCCGATCGTGGGGGGCGTGTCGAAGGTGATCTTTAGCGGGGTGTCGGCACAGACGCTGGTCGCATTGTTCGCCGGAAACAGACCCGTGGCGGTCAGCGCCTGGAGTTTCCCGGGCAGGAGGGCCAAAAGAAGCCAGAGTGCGGCGGTCGATAGAAGATGTGAGTTCATGGTGCTGGTGCGACCGAAGGAGTTGATGATTGGTTGCCCCGGGCATCGAATGTCATGCGCAGCTCCCGTCCGGCTTCGAGTGTCACGGGAATGCCTTCCGGATGAATGCCGTCTGGCAAGGTGAACCATTCGGGGAACTGGTTGATCCGCGGGTAATCGAGCGGCAAGTGCATGAGGGCCTTGTGGCGCGGGCGATCGAAGATCAGTTTTCCGGACCACGCCTGGTCCGCAGTCAGACTCAGATAGAGCGTGTCTCCATTGCGGATGGCGCCAAGCCTCACATCGGAACGCCACGGTTCGATCCTGCAACCCTGGGTCTTGAGCAGCGCATACATGAGCGAGGTGCGGGCGAAATTGCCGTCGCCATGCCATCCTTCGATCACTCCATCGGGCCCTTGTTTCGCCCACATCGTCCGGATCTCGGAATCGACCCACTCGAAGCCGGATTCCACCGGTTCGCGATTGAGCAGGTTGATCGCGCCTTCGACCGAGTCGGCATAGCCGTCGGAACTACCGCGTTCCCAGACCTGGCCGGTATAGTGCGCCTTGAGGTTGGAGAGGATCTTCAACACGGCATCGCGATAGGCAGGAGTTCCATCAACCAGCCACATGGTGTGGAAGCCATCGTAGTTGTATCCCCAGTTGTCGGTCAGGGACTTGTCGAGAACTGCGCCGGTTTGGGGATTCACCGTCCGGAACATCATCCCGTGTTCATTCACGGCGACCTGAAGAATCCGGTCGTAGAGCTCGTGAATCGGCTGGCGGTAGGCCTCGCGTTTCTCAGGCCTTGCCTTTGAAACGGCGAGATAGAGTTCGGAAAGCCCGTTGATCACCTCGCACGAGTGGTCACCCAGCGTCAGCGATGCGGAATCGCGGGTCGGATGGTTGCTGCCCAGCAGAAAGTAGTCACCGAGGCGCACAGCCCAGTCCAGATACTTGCGTTCGCCGGTGAACCAATAGAGCCGCGAGCAAACCTGGAGCAGGTCCCCGTTCACCTCGAAGTTGAGTGTGGGGATTTTCCCAAACGGTGTATCGATGGCGGGATCCTTCCAGATATCATCGATGATGCCGATCATGCGCTCCGTCCATTCGCTGCGTCCCATCCACTCGGTGATGTAAAGCAGGCCATCCTTGGCATATTCCGCGCCATCGAAGATCATGGCATCACGATCAATGGCGGACCGCCGCCACGATTGGGTGGAGAAGAGGAAATCATCCGGCAGGTTGTCCACCCGGCGGGTGAGCCGGGTCTCACTGTGCAGCATGTCGGTCAGACGACCCGCGAGCAGCGGTCGGTCGGTCATGGATGCTGTTAGAACCATGAAGGAGTAATTGTCGGCGGCCGCATCGCGACCGTTCCAGTATGGGGAATCCCGCAGATTGCGCGGGATCAGTCCGCTCTTCGGGTCGGCGTGGGCGAGCCAGCCATCGATGTATCTGTGGCTGCGGAGGAAGGCCTCCGCGGCGAGACGCGAGTTCTGTTCGGCTTTTCGGAAGTGCGAATCAGCGGGTTCGCTGGATGGCTCCGCGGACGCAAGACATGCGAGTGAGAGAATCAAAGTGGCAACGAGCTTCATGGATGGGTGACTTCGAGGCGGACAAATCTCCGGTTGTTTCCGGCAGGGACGAGGATGCGGAGGGTCTTGGTGGTGGCGGTTTCCGAGAGAGGCGCGGGATTCTGGTCGGCGATGCCGGCGGTGCTCCAAGAGCCGGGAGCGAGGGTTTCGCTCCATCTCACGAGATAGCTCAGGTCGGTGGCGGCCTTGTCGCGGGTGTAGGTGAACTCGAGGGTGGCACCCTTCCTTTCGGCGGAGGCCGGGATCGTGTTAGAAATCCCCGGGTTGGTGGCGGTGGCGTATTCGAGGAGGTTGACGATGCCGTCGCGGTCCTTGTCGGCATCAGGTCCGCTGACAAGAGGATCGGCGAGTTCGGTGGTGTTGAAGTTCGCGGCGCGCCAGTCTTCCCAAGGCGAGGCGGCGGAGGCGGAAAGGGCGACGCTGGCGCTGGCGGAGAGGCCGCTGAAGGTGGCGACGCTTTGTTTGGCGAGACTGGCGATGTCCGATGCCGACATCGCGCCGCGAAACAGGGCGGCGTCGTCGAGCCAGCCGTTGAAGTAGCGTGAGGCGACGCCGGAGCTGTTGCTGGTGACACCGCCGAGGACGAGTGCGAGATCCTGCCTCAGCGACCAGGTCACGGCGGTGGGAGAGCCGACCTGGGTGCCGTTGAGGTAGAGGCGGACGGTGCCGGTATTGTCGGCGGTCTTCTCAAAGGTGACGGCGGCGTGGTGCCAGACATTTTGCAAGGCGGTGACGGGGCTGACGAGGGTGAGGTCGTTGGCGTTGGCGGCGTTGTAGTGTTCGAGGCGGAGGGTGTCAGCGTTGCCGCCGCAGCGGAGCTGGAGTTCGTCGCCATTGCCGCTGAAACCATCTCCCGCGCCGATGTAGAAGAGGAAGTCGTCGGTGTTGCGGCTGGCGCGCTTGAACCAGGTGGCGAAGGTCCAACTGCCGTTGCTCATTTCAAGGTTGGTGCGGGTGACCAGGCGGGAGAGTTTGGCGGCGTTCGTGCTGGTCTCAGTGAGTCGGAGGCTTTTGATGCTGTTAGAGCCGAGCGGGGCCGGCTTGTCGTTTTCCAGGACCGAGATGCCAGTGCCGACAAGGGTTTGCGTGGCTTCGCGCGTTTGGCCGCTGGCGTCGCGGGTGGTGGAGGATTCGAAGTCGTAGTGGCAGACCACACGCGGGTGGATGCCGCGGTCGCGGGTGATGAAGTCGAAGGCGGCGGGGCCGGATGCGGTGGGCGTGAAGCGCGCGGTCTTGCCGTCGGGGAGGAGGACGACGCTGCCGTTCGAGGGATTCGAGACGGTGAAGTGGAGTTGATTGTCGGGCGTCTCGGAATCCGCGACGCGGGCGGAAAGATCGATCTCGACGGGCGCGCCTGAGGTGGCCGGGACGGTTGCGTTCGCGCTCACGACGGGTCGGTTGTTGATGGATTTCGTCCAGTCGTAGTAGTTCGAGGTGACCACGCGGTTGGGGCCGAAGAGGTGGAGGTGGCCGTTCTGGGCCTGATACATCCACGGGTCTTCAAGCATCGGCCAGCTTTGGTAGTCCACGGTGATGCCGTCGATTTTCCCGGCGAGACCGTAGGTGAGATCGAGCACGCGGCCGTGGCGGTTGGTGTAGATCAAGCGGGGCGAGGCTGCGGTGATGTTGGTGATGTCGGGGTTGTTGGAAACCACGTCGGCGCGGAAGGCGGCGAGCCGGTCGGCGGCGGTGGCTTGCGGATACTCGGACTGCGGCGCGGTTTCGATGGCGAGGCCGGCTTTGGTGCAGGGGATGTTGGGGCTGCTCGACCAGGTGAAGGGCTTGCTGAGATAGATCGAAACGAGCAGGCCCTTGTAGTGGAGGAAGAGGCGGCCGGTGGTGGCGGCTTCGTCGATGCGCGCGAGATCGCCGCCGGGGATGCGGCCCTGGATCCACTGGTTCGGCCAGTCGCCGTTGTTCCCGCCGGTTCCGCCGGTGGCGGGGATGTTGTAAACGGCGAGCATGGTGTCCTCGTGCTGGAGGGTGTCCTCGTAGATGGAGATGCCGCTGGTGGTGCCGCTGTAGGTGGTGGGCGTGGCGAGGTAGAGCGAGGACTCGGCGGCGGGGGCATCGTCCCAACTGAGCGACCAGCGCTGGCCCTGGTAGCCGTCCTGGATGGCGGTGGTGTTGAGGTTGGAGAGGATGATGCTGCCATCGGCGTTGAAGCCGCTGACGGTGCCTTCGACCTGACTTGTTAGAGCGTAGGTTGGGGTCGTCCAGGTTTGCTTGAAGTAGGCGAGCTGCGGGCCGGCGCTGCGCTGGGCAAAGGTGCGGCGGGTATAGCTTTGCGTGCGATCGGTGGCGGCGCGGGTGAGCTCGGGCAGCAGGCCGGTGAACGTGGGCGAGGTGAGGACGGTGGCGTTTGACGAATCGAGCATGTCGCCGGGCAAGGGTCCGCCATAGAGCAGCCACCAGGCGAAGCCGGTGTTGCTGTAGCCATCCTGGGTATCGGCGACGCGGCCGCGGGTGACGGGGGTGACCCAGCGGCCGTTCTGCATGGCAGAGGCGGCCTCGGCCATCGCCCAGTCGAGGGCCATGCGGGCCTTGTTTTTAAAGACCGGGTCGGGGGCGAAGTCGGCGAGCGTCATCATCGGGCCGACGGTGTAAACGAGATACTGCGTCGAGTTGTGCTCCGGGTAGCCGCGGAAGGGGACGTTGTTGATGATGGATTCGAGGTAGGCTTTTCCGGTGTGATCGCCGGTGGCATAGGAAGCGCTGGAGACCGAGTTCACCGACGGGCCCCAGACGCCGTTGGCGAGGTAGGAGGCGGTGCAGGTCATGAAGCGCTGGTTCGGCGTGGCCGAATTGTCGTAGAGGTCGCTGGTGGTGTAGACCTGCTGATAGCGGTCCTTGAGCGACTGCGGGAAGGAGCCATTCCAGCGCAGGTACGAATCCATGCCGGGCCAGAGCGAGAAGCCGGCGTTCGGGTTCTCGGCGCTGGCGTCTTCGACGGCGGCGGTGATGTAGTTGATTCCATTCGTGGTGTCGCCGCGCTGCAGCCGGGCGTTGCCATACCAAAAGCCGGTGCGGCCGATCCGGTGCGGTCCGCCACCGGTCTGGCCGAGGTTGGGGACGTCGGTGTTGAGGTGATCGAGCAGGTGATTCTTGCGGTCCTCGAAGGTGCTGCCGACCTGGACGGGTTCGGTGTAGCTGAGGTCGCCGAGGTTTCCGGCGGCGTCGATGGCCTGGATGGCGTAGCGGTGGCTGGAGTAGTTGGCGACGGTGTTGGAAAAGTTGGTGGAGTTGGCGGGAAGCGTCGTGAGAAGGAGCAGGGAAGAGTCGTCGAGGACCTGATAGATCTTGTAGCCGGTTTCGGTGGTGGCGTTGTCGAGCCAGGTGATCGAGAGCTTGATGAGCTGGCCAGTGGTCGCGCCGACGGTGGTGATGGCGCTGCCGCCGGGAGAGGGATCGTCGATGCGTTGGATCGCGACGTCGTTGCCAGCGCCGTTTGTTAGAAAGCCCGCGCCGCCGAAGTCGGAGGTGAAGCTGACGCGCCACCACTTGCCTCCTAGGTCGATTTTTCCGCCGTCGGCAATGCCCGAGAGCGTGCCGGTGGTGGTGCCCGTGCCGGTGTTGTGGAGGAGATAGAGGGTGTCGCCGATGGCGGGCGAATAGCCGAGAGTGGCATCGAGGGAACCGGCAAGGGAGACGTTGCCGCCGGAGACGGTGATGGAGTCGTGGGTGGTGGGGCCGTTGAGATCGAGATCGAGGTGGGAGCCCGCGGCGAGGGTCAGGCCGTTGGTGAGGGTGAGGGTGTCGACGCCGCTGCCGCCGGGAGAGAGGGTGGCGTCGGAGGTTGCTGTTAGATTTCCGGTGACGGTGCCACTGCCGGAGATCGTCTTGCCGGAGCCGAGGGTGAAGCCTGCGGCGAGGGCGGAGACGTTGAAGTTCGCGCCGCTGGCGATGGTGATCGAGGGTGTTCCGGAAATGCTTCCGGAGGCACCGAGGGCGAGAGTGCCGGCATTGAGGGTGGTGGCTCCGGTGAAGGTGTTGCTGCCGTTCAGGGTCAGCGAGCCGGTGCCATTGTGGGTGAGTTTGGTGTTGCCGCGGAGTCGGCCGCTGAAGGTTGTGTTGGAGGAGCCGGTCAGGGTCAGGCCGGTGGCACCGGTGGCGTAGAACTCGCTGTTGGAGTTTCCGCCGGCAAGGGCGGCGATGCTGTGCGAATTCGTCGAGGTGATGGTGGCGGCGGTGCCGGACGGGTTGGTGAAGGTGATGGTGCCTGCGACCGGTAGATCCTCGGTGTCGGTCCCGGCGTTCCAGACTCCCTCCGCCATGTTGAGTCCGCCGGTGAAGGTGACGGACGAGCCGCTGCCGGAGAACTGGACGGTGCCGCCGCCGGTTTTGGTGAGCGAGCGGGTGCCGTTTTGCGAGAGGTAGGAGTTCGAGAGGGTGAAGGATTTGCCGGAGGCGACGAACAGCTCGCCATTTGTGCGGAGTTGGAAGTTGATCTTGTTGGCGGTTAGAGAAGTGGGTGCGTTCGTGGTGATCCGGATCAGCGGCCCGGTGTTCGCGGCGTTGATGCTTGCTCCATAGAGGTTGGTCACCAGCGGAGTGGCTCCGGCGTAGTTGAGGAAGGTTCCACTGATCGCGCCGTCAAGGGTCAGCGTGCCGCAATTCGCTCCGGACTGCGCGTTGATCTGGGGGAGCGGATTGACGGTGCTGTTGTCGAGCAGGACGGCATCCGACGTGGTCGGTGCGCCATTGGCGTTCCAGTTAGCGGCATCCGACCAGTTCGCGGTGGCAGCTCCGCCGTCCCAGGTCTTCGTTGCGGCAGAAGACGACGAAGCCGTGAACAACGCGATCGCAGTGGGAAGGAGGGTCGGAATGAAGAATCGGAACTGGGGCATGACTGGTGGTGTGGGCAACCCGGAGGATCAGGCACGTTCCTTCTTCAATGCGGATCCTCCTTCGAATGGTTTCTGGTTTCCTCTATCCTCCAACGATCCGGAAGTCGTTCCCGCTCCCCTGCGGCGGCGGAACCGCAACGCCTGGGTGGCTGCATTGGCGGGAAGCACGACCGTGCTGAACTGCCTCACACTGCAGGAGACGTTGGTTCTGTTGTGGTCCAACGTAATGGTATATCCGCCGCCGCTGACCAAGTTGAGACTCCCACCCGTGCCCGAGCCCCTTTGGCTGATTACGCCGGTAAACACCACTCCGTTCACCGTTTGATTGGTGTTCGAGGCATTGCAGGCATCTACCAAACCGCCCGCCGTCATGACGTCCGTATCCGCGGAAATTGTCGTCGCCGGATCCCAGATGATGGGAGCCGCGTCGATGACCGGTGCCGCCAAAGCGGTCCAAGCGGCAACCCATGCAAGGCGGGTCAAAACCCGACGACGGGTAAACTCGTTGGAAGGATTTCGTTTCATGATTGGAAGGGCCGCGAGGACGGGTGAGGGTCCTGTTAGATCAAAAGCACCTCGCGGAATCAGGGCCGGTTGACGAGGATGCGGCCGAACAGTTTGCCTCCGACGGCTTCGGATTTCGGAATGCTGACTTTCACGGTGTCGGTGACTCCATCGTCCGGCGTGCCGGGGCTGATGGTGATCGTCGCGGGTGGGAAGGAGCCTCCACCAGCGGTCACGACCACACTTCCCGGCCATGAGGCCAGGGTGCTTCCCCACTGGAAGGTCTGGGTGGTTTCCGGAGACACCGAGTCGTCACGGCGTTGATAGGTGAACTCGAAGTCGGTGGCGGTGACGACGAGATCCGGCAGAATCGACGCATCGGAAACCGACGGGGTGCCATTCAGCACGAATTCCAGCAGGTTGGACAGGCCGTCGTTGTCGGGATCGTCGGCAGGATCCCGATCGGCGAGGGCGAGTCCGAAGCCACCGATCCATGAAGTGAAACCGGAGGGGCCAGCGACCGTCAATTCGAGGTTGTTGCCGTTGATGGCGACGCTGCCGGTCAGGCCTGTTAGATTCACGGTGCCGAGGGTGCCGGTGATTCCGCCCGCCGCCGTGGCGAGGATGTAGGTGCCGGGCGCGGGAGTGGTGGCGGCGCTGAGGTCGAGGATGTGGCCAGGCGTGAGGGTCAAGCTGCCGGCGATGGCGCGGGTCACTTGGGTGCCTGAGGTTGCGGCGACGGCGAGGGCGTGGCGACCACCGGATTCGATGGTCAGATTGCCGCCGAGATTGCCATTGCCACCGAGCGTCGCGTTGTTCTGCACGGTGACATTCGACGCCCCGAGTGATCCGCTGACGACCAGTTTGCCGGCAGCGACCGTGGTGGGCCCGGTGTTGGTGTTGGTGCCGGTCAGCGTCCAGGTGCCGGTGCCGCTGCTCTTGCGGATTTCAAGGGCCGCCGTGGCTCCATTGGAAACATCCCCGTTCAGGATTCCATCCCCGTTCCCGAGAAGCAGCAGGTTCCGGATCGTGGTGCTGGCGGTGAAGTCGCCGTTCAGGGTGAGAAGCCCGCTGTTGGAGGTGATGACGGTGTTTCCGTTTCCGGCAGCCATCGTGACATTGCCATTCACGGTGTTGTTGCCGGAGTCGTTGTAAAGCGCGAAGCCGCTGGTGGTGAAAGAGAGGTTGGAGGCAAGCGTGATGTTGTTCTGCAAGTGGATCCCGCCGGTCGCTCCGGTGCTGCTGGTGGCGGTGACCGTCTTGGGCCCGACGCCGAGGGCACCGGAGTGGGTGAGGGTCAGTTTGCCCTGGGGTTGTACGTTGGTTCCGCCGAAAGCGACGCTGCCGGTAAAGGTGTTGTCACCTGTCAGGGTCACATCGGCACCGACGGTGGACGATCCAATCGTCAGCGCGCCTGCGCCAGTGATGATTCCATCGACGGTGAGGGCCCCCGAGTCGTTGGCGATCGTGTTCGTGTTGGTCAAATCGAGGGTGCGATTGGTCCCAAGGCTGTAGGTTCCCGAGGACGAGCGCAGGGTGCTGCCGTTGAGTGAAATCGTGTTGGTGGCCGAGGCATCGCCAAGGTCGTCCGCGCCATCGATCAGTACGGTGCCCGCATTGATGGCGGTCGGTCCGGAGTAGCTGTTGGCATTCAGTGTTAGAACGCCCACGCCGGCCTTGGTGATGCCCGCCATGCCGTTGATGGTGCCGACGTTCTTCAGCTCGGCGGCGGTGGCGGGGTTGATCGTGAAGGTGTCGATGGCAGCCAATGCGGTGCCGATGCTGTTGCCGCCGAGGTCGAGCGTGCCGCCGCTCAGGGTGAGGGTGGTGTTGGTGTCTCCGACGGTGGTGATGGCGCCGCCGAGGGTTAGGGAACCGGCGCTGAGGTTGACCGTGGAATTGACCGTCCCGCTCGTGCGGTTGCCCATCACGAGGCCCGGGGTGGAGGTGACCGTGGCTCCGGCGACGTTCATGGTGGCGTTGCCGGTGCCGGTGCTGGAGGCCAAACCGAGAGTGACGGCGGTATTGAAAATCACCGATCCACCGTTGAGCGTGAGCGTGCTGGTGGCGTTGTTGCCGCCGGTGCTGTTGCCCATCGTCAGCGCGTTCACGTCCAGGACCCCGCTGCGGAAGGTCATGCTGGAAGTGTCATTTGAACCCGCAGTGCGCCTCGAGATGATCAGATTGTTGATCAACAGGTCCGCATTGCCGCTGGACAGGCCGGTGCTGGCCGAGCCGCCGAGATCGAACTTGCCGCCGCTGGCGGTGCCGGTGCTGCCACCCTGGTTTTCGCCGATGTGGACGTTGGCTCGGGAGCTGCCGCCGGTCAGGCCACGGAGGGTGAGCGTTCCGGTGGTGGTGTTGAAGTTGAGCGTGGTGTTGACGTTTCCACGGCCCTGGTTGTTGTAAACTCCGACGTAGAGGTCGGTGGTGTTGATCGTATTGGTGCCGCTGCCGAGGCGCAGGGTGTAGGCGGAGGCATTGGTCGTGTTGCCGAAGCCGCCGCCGACGCTGACCTTCGTGGCGCTGAGGGTGCTGGTGGGTGCGAGGATGGCGGTGAATGGAATCGCGCCGCTGCCGTTCGTCGAGCCGTTGCCGACGGCGAAGGTGCCGGTGCCGAGGTTGGCATTGAAGGTGCCGAGACCGCTCATGTTGAGCGTGCCGGTCGCCGTGAGTCCGCCACCGATGTAAAAGTTGTTGTTGGTCGCGCCGCCGCCGTTGTTGATGGCGAGGGTGCCGCTGGCACCGGTGAGGGTGAGGTTGGTGGTGCCGTTCGAGGCGCCGATGCTGACCGCTCCGCTGATGTTGAGGGTTCTGCCGGCACCAACGGTGATGGTGTTGGCGCTTGTGCTGTTGGTGATGACGTTCAGCGATCCGAAGGATGAACCGCCATTGCCAAGATCGAGGGAGGAAACCGTGGTGGAACCGTTGCTGGCTCCGAAGTTCAATGTTCCGGTGGTATTGAACTGGTTGTCAACCGACGTGGTGACCGCACCCGTATTCGCCAGCGTCACGGCACCTGCTCCGGTGACCAGATTGCCGGCGGCAAGGGAGTAGGAGTTGGTGCGGTTGAAAACGAGCGTGCCGCTGTTCGATATGGCTCCTGAGCCCACCGTGCCGGTCAAACCCGCATTGCCGATTTGCAGCGTGCCCGATCCGATATGGGTCCCGCCTGAATAGGAGTGGGTCCCTTCAAGGATGACGGAGCCTCCGCCTGTGACGTTGACCCGGGTGCCTCCAGTGATGCCGTTGGCGTCCGGACTGCTGATTGTGTAGGAAAGTGCCGAGCTGTTTTCGAAAAACACGTTGCCGGTGGAGACGCCGCCGTCGGCGATGGTCACCGAGTTTTGGGTGACGGCGGTGGCGGTGCCGTTGTTCCAGTAGTTGTCGGCGAAAACGACCCCATCGAGCGTGGAAGCGGCCACGTTGAAAGTGGTTGCAACCAAGGCGGCGTCCCACAGGTTGCTGGCGAAATTCGCTGTGGTGGAGGAATCCCAGGTCGCGCCGCCCGTGCCAACCCAATTGCCAAGGTTGGTCACGTCGCGCAGCTGTATGGCATTGATCTGGGACGAAGTATTGCCATCGAGGGTGAATGCCTGGGTCGTGGAGTTGGCGAGGAATACTCCAATCGCGAACTGCCCCAATCCACCGGCCGCATTTGTGTCATTGAAGTCGAGCGTGATGGTGTTTCCCCCGGTACTGGTTGCGGTTTCGATGCGTCCGGAACCTGTGGCGCGGGTGTCGTTCACCCAGAACTGGGAGAGGTAGCGATGGCCGGAGGTGAGCGTGTTGAGGGTGAGGGTGGCCGCAGCTCCGCCGTTGTAGGAGGCCCCGGCCAGCATGGCTTTGTAGGAAGCTCCGCCTCCGAAGGTGCCCCAGCCGCCGTCGTCGAAAGCTGTGACATTGTTGCCCGGGCTGGCAGCCAGGGTCAGACTCAGGCCGGTTCCCCACGCGGTCTGACTGCTCACCCCGGTGAACGTCACCCCGTTCACCGTTTGGTTCGTGTTCGAAGCGTTGTAGGCATAAACCAAGCCACCCACCGTCTGGATGTCGGAGTCTGCGGAAATCGTGGTGGGAGCCCGCCAGATGATGGGGGCGGCTTGGGCGACCGGACCACCTGAAAATGAAGCTGCGAAGCACAGGGAGATTCCAGTTCCGAGGAAGGAGCGGGACATGAGAAAACGATTGGGTTTCATGGGAGTGAGGTTGGGAGGTTTTTTGAGATAGACCGACGTCTGAGCTCCCAGATGCTCCAAAAAGGCAGAGGACTTCCTTCTCGATGCTGCGACATTGCCGCATGCCACCGTCTTGGATCGATGAGTTCATGAAGCTGATGAGACGGCCTCACCCCTTCATGAGCCAAATGGAAGGCGCCTGCTGTTCGGAAAATTGGGTTTTCGGATTGCGCAAAGATTCCCATCTCCATGCCCCAAATGTCAAGAGACCCATTTTCTGAATGACGCGACTCGAGAGGGCCACCTCCGCTTGAGCGGTGATCGAACAATCCAGCCCGCAAGATAGCCTTCGGCGACCCGACCTCGATCGCGCCGGGCAAAGACCGCCTCACCCTCTCCACTCCGCCGCCGAGCGGATCGGGCGGTGGCAAATCATGCCTTCGCAGACGATGACTTCGCCGTTTCCGGGGCTGCGGACAAACACCGCACGCGGGAGATACTGGGTTCGCAGTAGATCATCGAGATCTCCGGACGGGGTGCCGCAGAGTTCGATCTTCATGACTCCACGCTCCAGAAGGTCGAGGGCGGAAAGCAGGACGGGCACAGAGAAGGGCTGGGTGGCGGCCACGCGGGCCTCGGCGCGGAGGATGGCCTCGGCGCGGGTGGCGAACTCCGGGCGATCGAGCAGGATGGCGAGCTTCAGCAGGTTCTCCGCCGCGACGTGGCCGGGGGAAGGTTCGGCTCCGTCGTAATCCTCGCGCATCACCAGCAGGGTCTCGCCGGCGAGTTCGGTCTTCAGCACGTAGCCGCCGCGCGTGGCGTCCCAGAAGGCCTCGTCCATCGCTTGCTGGAGTTGCAGGGCCCAGTCGAGATGGGCGGCATCGCCATCGGCCGAATGCAGTTCGATGAGCGCGGAGATGAGGAAGGCGTGGTCCGCCGGAAAGCCCGCGACGCCGCTGTTGCGACCGCGATGGCTGCGGTAAAGCTGACTGCCATCCCAGAGGTTTTCGCGGATGAATCCCATCGCGCGTTTGGCAGCGTCGAGGAGATCGGGCCGATCCAGCACGCGGGCCCCGCGTGCGATGGCCGCGATCATCAGGCCGTTCCAGGCGGTCACGATCTTGTCGTCGCGATGCGGCAGCGGACGCTTGATTCTTGTCTCTAACAGGACTTCCCTTGATCGCGACAGGGACGCCTCGATCGCTTCCTCTGTCAGGTCGAAGCGCTCGGCCAGAGTCCGGTTTCCGAAGGCCCGATAGAGCGTGTTGCGGCCGACCAATTCCTCGTGCGGATCGCTTTCCGGACGTGCATTTCCTTCCGCCGTCACGCCATAGGCCGCGCAGAAGATCGCTGCTGCCGTTGGATCAAGAAGTCGATAAACCTCCTCCGCCTCCCAGGTCCAGAACGCGCCTTCCTTCTTCTCGTGATCGCCCGCGTGCTCGAAACTGTCCGCATCCTCGGCCGCATGAAAGGCCCCACCCGGATCACCGAGTTCGCCGATCACGTAGTGGAAGATTTCCTCCGCCACCTCCCGGAACAGCGGCTCGCTTGTGGCCTGCCAGCCATCGAGATAAACATCGGCCAACTGCGCCTGATCGTAGAGCATCTTCTCGTAATGCGGCACGTGCCAATAACGGTCGACCGAGTAGCGATGAAAGCCGCCCGCCAGGTGGTCGCGGATCCCGCCCGCCGCCATGGCATGGAGCGTGCGTTCGACCATCTGCAGGCAGGCCGCGCCTTCCTCGGACTCCGGACCGAACTTCTCCGATAACCGTAGTAGCAAGCGGGGCACAACCGGACGTGGAAACTTCGGAGCACCGCCCCAGCCGCCCTCGTGGGGATCGAACATGCTTTCACAGCGATCCATGAAATCGCCGAAAACCTTCGCCTCCGTAAGCCCCTGCATCACGGCCTCGGTGTCGGCCTCCTCGCGCAGGTGTTTCATCACCTTTTCCGCGCTGGCCAGCATTTTCGGGCGATCTTCCCTCCACAGCCGCCCTAGCTCGCCGCACAAGCGCATGAATCCTGCCCGACCGTATCGATCCTCCGGCGGAAAGTAGGTGCCGCCGACCACCGGCTTTCCTTCCGGCGTGAGCCACACGCTCATCGGCCAGCCGCCCTGACCGCTGGTCGCCTGGATGAAGGCCATGTAGGTGGCATCGACATCCGGTCGCTCCTCGCGATCGACCTTCACACACACGAAATGGCGGTTCATTTCCGCCGCGATGGTGGCGTTCTCGAAGGACTCGCGCTCCATCACGTGGCACCAGTGGCAGGTCGAGTAGCCGACCGAAAGGAACACCAGCTTGCCTTCCTGCTCCGCCTTCTGAAAGGCCGCCTCGCCCCAGGGCAGCCAGTCCACCGGATTCTCCGCGTGCTGGAGCAGGTAGGGCGAGGTTTCGTGGATCAGCGCGTTCGGCATGCCGCAGCTTCGGTCGGGTCCGGCTTCTGCCAAGTGTCAAAATCGGGATCGTTCGTTGAACGGTGCATCGTGCGGACCGGTTGCCCTGCTCCGGGAAATCGTCATGCTGGCCCACCATGAGTTCCATTCGACGCCAACCCATCCCTGGGCGCCGGGGACATCGTGCGGGCCTTTCCTCGATCCTGATCGGAATGCTCGCGACGGCTCCCATGACGACGCTTGCCCAGACGGTTCATGTTTCCCGGATGTGGCACAACCATCAGCCGATCTACTGGCCGGAGTGGAACAGCAATGGCGCGCAGACCAGCCGGATCCAGTATGCCTGGGACAGCATCGTCCTGAAGAACGGCCAGACCTACGGCACCGCATCCGGACATCCCGACAACAACCTCGCCGACATCTTCAGCGTGGCCGACCGCGTGAACGCCTATCAGAGCGGTCCGCGCAACTCGCTGGCGAACCTCAGCAACAGTGCGGGCTTCTGCATGAGCTACTCCGGATCGCTCATCGACAACATCCGCAGCCTCGGTGGCGCCAACCAGCTCGGCTATGGCAGCGGTTGGTGGAATGGCAACCGCGAGGCCAGGAACTGGCTCACCCCCGGCGGCAGCCGGCGGATGGATCTGGTCGGCTTCACCTACCATCACTCGCTCGCCCCGCTGCTGCCGAAGTCGGTGTTCCGCAAGGAACTGCAGACCTTCAAGCAGGCATGGTGGAAGGCCTGGGGAGGAAACTCCGACCTCAGCGATCATTCGAAGGGCTATTTCCCGACCGAGATGGCCTTCACCAGTGAGATGATCGACGTGCTGGCCGACGAGGGCTACCAGTGGAGCATCGTGGCCAGCCATCATCTGAGCCGCACCTGTCCGACCTATCTCGATCGGGCCAACCCGACCGGCAGTTTCCAGATCAAGTCGAGCCCACCGAACAAGGCCGACCTGTTAGGTCCCTCACCGACCACCGGCTGGTGGTTCAACGAGCCGAATCCCGGGCAGGCGGCGTGGAATGTTTCGCCGCACGCCTATCAACTGCATCGCGTGAAGCATGTGGACCCTTCGACCGGAGTTGAAAAGTCGATCATCGCCGTGCCTTCGGATGATGTGATCAGCTACGTCGCCGGATACAGCGGTGCGCAGGTCGGCATGATCAACACCAACATCGCGCCCTTCGCCACCGACCCGAACCGGCCGGTCATGGTGCTTCCCGCCACCGATGGCGACAATGCCTGGGGCGGTGGCAGCAGTTCCTACTTTGAATCAACCCCCGCGTTCTTCGGGGCCTGCCAGAGCGCGGGCTACGCGGTCACTTCCGTGCAGGACCTGGTGAACTCCAGGCCACCGCCCGCAGGCCAGTATGCCCACGTTGAGGATGGCGCGTGGATCTTTCCGGAGTCCGACTATGGCTCGCCCTACTTCCTGAAATGGATCGAACCACCGGTCGGGTCGGCCACCAGCACCACCAAGGTTCCCGGCACGATGATCGACCTCGAGAGCCCGGGATTCGCGCTGAAGTTCTGGTCGTGGGCTCCGGTCATCACCGGCGCGAACTGGTGCGAGACCGCCGAGCAGATGCTGTTGGACGAGGGCGGCAGCGTGCAGCCGTGGAAGATCCAGGCTCCCTATGACTGGGACGGCACGTGGACGAATCCGAACGATGTCGAACTCGCCTGGCACCTCTATCTCGGCGGATTGGATTCCGGTTTCAACTACTATGGCGGCCTCGGCAACGATGATGAGGTGAAGCCCTCGCTGGCCACGCGACGCGCGATTGAAAAGCTCTCGCCCTTCGTCAATGCAAGGCTCGCCAACGATCGCACGCCGCCCAGCGTTCTGCGTCCTCAGCGCTTCCCATGGAACCCCGGCGGTTACACCTTCGGCTGGTTCAACAGCATCCCAGGCGGCAATACGAACTACCTGAAGAAGATGGGTAGCGATTTCTATATCTGGACCCACGCCTATGATGTCTCGGGCATTCAATCGACCGCGCTCAAGGTCCGCCCAGACAACGACGGCAGCAATCCGATGTCCGACAACCAGAACGAGACCTATGCCGGTGGGGCGGGCGTCGGCTCGTGGATCACGATCCCCATGACCAAGCGAATCCTTCCGAGAACCCGCGCCGAACTGAACGCTGCCGCCAACAACGGCCAGATCGACTACTTCATCACTCCGCCCGAGCTTGCCGACTACTACTTCGCCAAGATCACCAACACGAACCTCGCGGGCTTCCGGGGCAAGTTGTTGGATTACTACATCGAGTCCACCGACACGCGCGGCAACACCAGCAAGTCGGAGATCCAGCATGTCTTCGTCGAGGACGACGGCGGTGGCGGCAGCGTGGCCGCCCCGGCTGCTCCCACCCAGCTCGTGGCCACGGTCACGGGAACGACCACCCTTTCCCTGACGTGGACCGCGTCCTCCGGTGCGACGGGCTATCAGGTCTATCGCAACGGAACGCTGATCGGCAGCCCGGCCAGCGCGGCCTGGCTCGACACCGGCTTGTCGGCGGGCACGACTTATTCCTACAGCGTCGCCGCCACCAGCTCCGGCGGCAGCTCGACCCAGACCGCCGCCGTGCAGGCCACCACCCAGTCATCCGGAGGAAACGTCAGCACGCCCTTCGTCATGGACGGCGTGGCGGACTCCAGCGGCTACCTGATTTCCAATCCCGGCATGACGATCCATGCCGCCGTCCGAGGATCGAAGCTCTACGTCGCCACCTGGGCACCGGGCCAGTTCGGCAACGACCATTTCATCCTCATCGGCAGCAGTGCGCTGCCATCCGCCACCACGGCAGCCCCTTGGGTCAAGGCCGGCAGCACCTCGCTTCCCGCGAGCAGTCCCTTCCTCGCGGCGGAGAGTTCCAACAGCTATCTGGGTTGGTTCAACACCAATGGAGCCGCCACCACCCAGTCCCGTGGCGCGGCGGGCCAGCAGATGGAGGGTACGATCGATCTCGCGGCCTTCGGTTCCGCTCCCGCCTCGCTCTATCTAACAGCCCTGGCGTATCAGACGGCCGACGCGGGATTGCTGGGCTCGCAGGCCCCTGCCGGAAATGCGGATGGCAATGTCGATCCTGCCGAGCTGCTGAGGATTCCACTGGAGGCCCTGCGCGATGAGGATGCGGACGGCACCTATGACATTCTTGAGCCGAATCGTGGATTCGCCATCAGCCAGAGCGGCCGCAGTGGCAACAGCTTCTCGCTGACCTGGACCTCCTTCCCTGGCCGCAGCTACAAGGTGCAGACCAGCACGACCCTTGCCTCCGGCTCCTGGACGGATGTGGTGGGCTCGACCACGGTTGGCACTGCGAATGCGCTCACTTCGAGCCACGTGGTGACGCTCGATCCGGCGGACACGCAGCGCTTTTTCCGCGTGATGTTGATGCCTTGAGATCGGCGAGGGAGAACCTCGAAGTCTCGGGGATCCGTTCAATGCCCGAGCAAGCCGTTCACCCCATCAAACACGCTGAGAAACCTTGTGATGACTTCGCCCTGAAAGGCGGCAGGGAAAAGCAGACCCAGCGGCACTGCCACGGCGAGCAGCGCCGGGATTTTTCCAAACGGTCGTCCGATCCTTTTCTCCAAGAGGGTAAGCCCGCCGTGAAGTGAGAAATACAAGGTCGGAAGTCCATAGCCGGAACGAACCGTAAGGGTGATCGCCAGCTCATGCAGGAGCCCTGAAACGAGGAAGATCGCGATCAGTCCGGCGCTCGCTCCAAACCGCGCTTCCAGGGGTCGGCCCACCAGCCGCTGCATCATCTGCGAGTAGCCGACATTCCAGCGCCTGCTCCAGAAATCACCCAGGCCCCGGGCCTCCAGCAGATTGGGAAACAGCGTCCGGACGGGAAACCCGGCGGCACGCAAAGCCCCCTTCAAGACCCTGAGCGCTCCGAAGTGGAAGCCGAGGCTCATCGGCAAGAACATGACGAGGATCTGCCGCCACTCCATCGACCAGACCAGCCACGCACAGAGGGTCCCGATTCCCATCAGCAGCCATCCGATCCGGACATCGTGCTTCCAGCTCAGCCCTTTGCGCCGGTTCACGAAACTTCCCGGGTCCATCCCGAACCAGAGGAAGGCGAACACCGCGTATCGCGGCCACGTCAGCCGCTGCCCGCTTGCCCACTCCGCATACACCAGACCTTTCATTCCGCCCAGCATCACGCTGCAGATCCCCACCATCCGGACCACCGCGGCAGAATCTGTTAGAGCGCGGTCCGCTCCAGCCACCATCGCCATCAGCAGGAGCCATCCTGCGAGCCGTTTCAACCACAGCACCTTCACCCTCGCCAGAACCGGCCCGGCCACGACCCCGGTGACCACCAGACATGGAATGCCCCAGATCATCCTGGACCTCCCGGCGGCAACCACCCCGTGTTCCATGCCAACAGCGCCGCATACAGGACCACCAGGCCAATGAAGAGCAGGGTGAGCAGATGCTTCGCCACCCGGTTGGCCGCGCTGCCCTCGATCTCGCTCAGGTCGAAACCAAAGAACTGCAACCACAGTCGCACGCTCCACCACAGCAGCATGAATGTGCACATCGCGATGGCTGAGCCGCTGCCTCCCATCAACCAATCTCCAAACCCCAAAGCCAACACCGCAAAGAACACATGACTGCTCCAGACATAGATCGAATAGGTCCACCACAACTCACGCATCAGCGGCGTCAGTCCCGCAAGCTTCTCGCGCCAACCCATCGCCTTGGGAATCCAGAAGCTGGCGATGCTCAATGCGACCAGCGAGCCTCCCCCGATGAGAAGTCCGGTTTGTAGAAGGTCTTTCATGGAAACAAGGCCGTGAGGGTGAACACCGCGCTGAGGGCGGCGAAGACCGAGATGAAGAGAATGTCCCAACCCCGATTCTCACGTCGGGTTTGCCGATCATAGCAGGCCAGTTGAACCCACACCCGGCTTCCCCAGAAAAGCCCGAAGAACCCGCAAAGCACCTTGCCCATCCCGCCATCCATCAGCAACTGCGGCCACCCGAGGCACAGCAGCGCCAGCGCGGCCATGATCGAGAGGATGTAGGCGCAGTGGACATGGAAGATCTGCCGCACCATCGGCTCGGCACCTGCCAGGTTCTCCTCGTAGCGCCATCGCTTCGGCGCGAAGAAATTCGCCACCACCGGGCAAACGAGCATCACCCCGGCTCCCCTTAAACCGATCTGCAAACTCAGCGCATTCATCTCTTCATGGGTCTGGAATCCTCACTTCATCAAACAGAAGCCACCTTCGCAGGGCGGAGTCTCCATCCGATGGAGTTCTTGCCTCACCCGCTTGTCCTTGCTGCGGAAGAACACCTTGCTGAGCGCATGACGGTTCGCCGCCAGAACCCGGCAGGCCTGAATCGCGATCGGCAACAGTCCCGGTCCACCCAGCCTCCGAGCCGCAGCCTGATGATTGGCACAACTGTAGAGACACCAAACCCAGGCCTCCGCCCCACGGAAGATCTGGTTCTCACTCGTCCTGACGATCATTTCCCGCGCCGGGTCCAGGGTTCCCAATCCCGGAAACACCTGCTCCGCATGAGCCGCTTGATAGGGAATGAACTCGATCCTGAACGCACGCGGCTGACGATTGATCCACTCGTGAAAGCTGCAGCACATCCCGCAGCGGCCGTCGTAGAACACCTCGATCCCTTCAATCTTCGTTGGCAGTTTCATGGTAAATCGCTTTCTGTGATTTCAGTAAGAACTGAAAGTTCGAGAATTGGAAGATCAATTTCCGGGAATTTTGAATGCCCCTGATTGGCCGAGAGCTCCAGGCACCCTCCCTCGGATATTCTGGTCTGCTGGCAAGCTTGGCCATTGCCTCCGCGTAGCTGCCTGACTTTAGTTCCTTTGTCCTACCGTCAGTCCGATCATGAATCCCTCCCGTTTGCGCTCCCTTTCCGCCTTCCTGGTTTCGGCCATCGTCCTGCATGCGGAGGAAATCACCTGCTCCCATTGCCAGCTCAAGCCACCCCAGGCAGGTCCAGGGTCCGGCGTGCGACGTTATGCCCCCGATTGCAGCGCCGACCTGCTGCACCTCGCATTGGATGTGACGCCGGATTTCAAAAGCCGATCCGTCTCCGGAAAGGCCACCCTGACCTTCAAGCCCCTTGGCTCCCCTCTTGAGGAACTCAGCCTCGATGGCATGGATTTCGAGGTCACCTCGGTGGAGTCGACCGCGAAACTCAAGGGTCATCAGGCGACGCATGACAAGGTCATCCTGACCTTCGAGAAGCCGTTGGCCGTGGATGTGGAACAAACCGTAACCATCACCTATCGCGCCACCCCAAAGGATGGATTCTATTTCCGCACCCCGGAGCAGGGCTACCGCAAGGATGAGGTCCATCTCTTCACCCAGGGCGAAACGATTCTCGCCCGCCACTGGTTTCCGGTGCTCGACTCGCCGAATGGCAAGCTCACCACCGAGGTCACCTGCCGCCTGCCCGATGGCATGAAGGCCTGGTCGAACGGCAGCCTGCTCTCCCAGGAAAAGGACGCCGCCACCGGCCTCACCGCCTGGCATTGGAAGCAGGAAAAACCGCACTCCGCCTATCTCGTCACGCTGGTCGCCGGTCAGTTCTCCGTGATCGAGGACCGCTACAAGGACCTGCCGATCGGCTTTCTCGTGCCCCAGGGCGACGCCGCGATGGCCCAGCGCTCGCTCGATGGCACCAAGGAGATGCTCGCCTTTTTCGAAAAGGAACTCGATTTCCCTTTTCCCTGGGAGAAATACCATCAGGTCGTCGTGCGCGATTTCCAATGGGGCGGCATGGAGAACACCTCGCTCAGCACCTTGTCGGACCGCATCCTCCACACTGCCGAGTACGAGACCCTTCGTAGTTCGACCAGCATCGTCGCCCATGAGCTGGCGCACCAGTGGTTCGGCGACGTGGTGACCTGCAAGGACTGGTCCACGCTCTGGCTGAACGAGGGCTTCGCCACCTATTACGACGCCCTGTTTCATGAGCAACTGAACGGCCGCGAGCAGTTCCTCTACGATCGCTGGCGGGTGGCGGAACGGCTCACCGAGGAGCAGAACCCAAGGCCGATCGTGTTCAGGAAAATCAATGCCGACGGCTACGACCAGTTCGGCGCGCTGAGCTACCAGAAGGGCTCATGGGTCCTGCACATGCTGCGCAGCGAACTCGGGCCCGACCTTTACCGCAAGGTCGTGCAGACCTACCTGAAGCGCTACCAGTTCAAGAATGTCGTCACGGAAAACTTCATCGCCGTGCTCGAGGAGGTGACCGGTCGCTCGTGGGATCGTTTCGCCGATCAGTGGCTCTATCACGGCGGACACCCGGAGTTGAAGGCCGTGTATGCCTGGAATGAGAAGTCGGGCATGGCGCGCATCAACCTCAAGCAGGTCCAGAAGGTCAGCGACGAGGTGCTGCAGTTCCAACTGCCGGTGAAGGTGCGCTTCAAGGGCGCGTTCGGCACGGTTGAAAAGGTCCTCACCCTGGAGGAGGCCGAGCAGGATTTCTTCGTGGCCTTGCCCTCGGCCCCGAAGATCATCCGCATCGATCCAGACGTTGAACTGCTGGCGTCCATTGAGTTCTTCCCAACGCGGGTCAAGTTGATCGCGCAGCTTGAGGACACCACCGACTCGATGGGGCGCCTGCTGGCCATCAAACAGCTCGGCCAAGATCCCGGCGCAGATGGGGTGGAACGCATCTCGAAGGTTCTCAACAATGACCCACAGTGGTTCGTCCGTGCCGAAGCCGCCAAGGCCCTGGAGCAGATCGGTACTGAACCTGCCTTCGCCGCGCTGCGCCAGAGTCTCGATCAAAAGGAGGCACGGGCCCGCAAGTCCGTCGTCGAATCCATCGGCGGAGACCTGGGTGACGTCGCGCTCGACACGCTCCTGAAGCAGCTTGAAACCGAAAAGAACCCGGAGATCCGCCACAGCATCGTGGAGGCCCTTTCCGCCCATCCTGAAAAGTCCGCCAAGGCGAAGCTGATCGAAATGCTGGATTCGAAATCGCTGCGCAACCATCTCTTCGACGCTGCCGTGAATGCCATGCGCCTCTCCGACGACGCCAGTTATGCCGGCCCCTTGTTCGAGGCGACCCGCAAGCGTCAGGATGAACTCGAAAGCCGCAGTGTTGGCAAGGCCCTGGCGGCAACGGCCTATCTTTCGCGCAACCAGACCGACAAGAACGAGCTGTTCGACTATCTCGTCAAACAACTCGAAAACCTGCGGACGCCCATCGCCGACGGAGCCGCCACCGGCCTCGGTGACCTGGCCGACCTGCGCGCCAGGGCCATCCTCACTCCGCTGGCGAATCGCGACAACGAAGCCGCCAGGAATGCCCTTAAGACCCTGGCCGACGGCGTGAAACCAGCCGCTGCGCTGGTCGGCCTTCAGGACGAGCTTTCCAAGCTCCAGAAGTCGAACAAGGACCTGAAGGACGAGCTCGAAAGCCTCAAGAAGCGGATCGAAGCCATCGCCGAGCGCCCCGGAGCCAAGCCCAGCGGGAAAAGCAAGGACTGAGACAGTGAGGAACGGCGCTTCGTTAAGATTGGTTCGTGAGCGCTCTCTCAATAACGAGAAGGGGATTGCATCCCCTCGGCGGAGTCTGGGCCGACAACGACCGTGAGCAAGAACACTGGATTTTCGGGACTGACCCCGGCAACGGACCGCGAACTTCAGTTCGCCGGAAGTTCCAAAAGGGAGTGCGGGTTTCCACCCCGCAGCCTGAAGCCCGAAATCAGGGGTCAGGGGTCAGGGGTCAGGAATCCAGCCAGTGATATCAGCCCTGGCAGGTCATCGCTCTTGGCGGCCCCACCACCTCCCCGATATCATCACCATCGCCCTGGAAAAACATTGTCAGATCAAGGATTTACGGCATTCTGCTCCTGAGTTGGAGTCAGCCGATATCAAGGTATCCGATCCTACTAACAAAGACTGTTCGCCAGAGAAATGATAGCCTCAGAGATAACCTCCGGAGTCTATTCGGCGCTTCGGCGTCCGAATGGCTGGCAGTCCGTGCAACATTTTTGTCAGAAGGTCACGCAGGCGGACAAGGACTCCATCTTGAATGGGCTGTTGGCGACATTTGACGAGCGGTCATTCACCGCACATGAAGTCGCTTGCGCCATCCTATTGGCTTGCGAGATACCTTACACGCGCGATTTGGCTTCGGATCTTCCCCGTATTCTGGACGCTTGGGATGTCAGTGTTGAGGAGTTGCCATTTTATCTGGCCGAGGCATGCGGGCGTCAGTCCGTTGAAGATGCACTTTCCCTGATCCAAGAAGGCTCCAACCCAAGCCCCTCGATGAAGCATAAGATTGAGACGATTCACTACTGGATGCGGGTGCCGCGTGAAGCAATGCGAGATGCCAAGGCTGAGTGGTTGAAGAAACTCAACTTGGGCGAACAAGGCGTCGCGCGCCAACCGGCCATAAGCTCCGCAATCACGGTTCAACCTCCTTCTCAGTCGCGCCGGTGGGCGGACTTTTGACGTTCGCAAGAGATATGAAGACCAAGCTGCCATCAATCGACTTGATCGGATTCGAGGGACTCGGCCTGATCATCGAGTGGCCAAGCGGCGTGAGCTACACAACACAGAGCGCTGGATACGGATGTGAGCATCCTCAGATTGAGGGAGTCATGGTGCCTCTCTTTGATGGTGTCGGACGACCGGTGCTCCACGCACTGCGGCAGCATTTTCGCGGAGACTGGCATGCGATTGATGATAAGGCCGCTAAGATCATCGACCGGATTCTGAAGCGTCACGACCTAGCCTTCATTCGTGCCGACAGGGAGCGCCTAATTGATTCACGCGAAGCATGGATTTTCGTTATCGTAGATGAGGATCGTGCTCCGAATCTTTCGCCGCGTATTGAAGGTTTTGGGAGCCGTTCAGGAGTCCTGACATGGCCGAACTCAGACTAAATGCCAATCTTGGGCAGAACAAGTCATGCGAGGCAACCGGCGATAACATCTCTAGTTGAATCGGAGATTGATCCGCCGGTGCCTCCACATCAAACGTTGGCGTAAACAAATGACCTCGCCAGATCGTTGCTGCGTTGCGTGAGAGATCGGAACGGAAGGGGAGGGGCTAGACCTTGGATTCCCGGCAAAGTTGACGAGGGGCCCTTTTTCGCGGGATCCGCGTCGAGTTTCGACTTAGTCGGATGAAAGGCGTGGCCGGGTCATGGGAAGACCTGGGTCAGTTCCTTGGCGGCGGCGAGGTCGCGCGGGGTGATCATTTCCCGATCGAGGGGAAGGTTGCCCTGGCCTTCGATGGCTTCGATGACCTTGCGGTAGGGTTGCCAGTTGAGCTCGCCGAGTTTCACGGGATTTCCGAGACCTGTTCCGGTGGCGGCCTTCCAACCCCGCCAGAGGAGCTCCGAGCAGTAGATGGCCTGATTGTCGAAGCGGTAATGGGGATCATAGGGCTTCCCGAGGTCGAGGCGCATGGCGGCGAGCGCTGCCGGGACGTGCTTGCGCTGAGCTTCTCCCAGGCGATAGGCCCAGACTTTTTTGCCACGGCCGCGGCCGATCCATTGGGCGAGTGGGATTTCCTGAACCGGACCGATGGCCTCAATGACCATCCAACGGCCATCGCGGAAGAAGACCATCGCGCAGTGCGAGTAGGGCGAGCCGGTGGAGCCTTCGATGGCATCGACGAGGTCCATGCCCCAGGGATTCGGGAGCGACTGGAAGACGAAGTCGCCTTCCTGAGGCTGGTAGGCGGGTGCGGCCTTCTTGGATTGGGAGCAGGCCGGGAGGACGAGGGCGAGAACCAGCAGGAGGATGCGCGCGTTCATGCCCTTCAGGGTGGATCATTTCTCGACCCGTTGCCAGACCTCGTTTCGGCGGAACATTTCCAGGGTCCAGGGTGGATCGAAGAAAGCGAAGAAGGGCTTGCCGACGGGCTTGAGGTTGTTGGCCTTGATGAGCGCGGCGAGTTCGTCCTGAGCCTTCTTGCGGTTCTCTTCTGAGGTCCAGCCCTTGAAGCGGAGGGTGGCGATGTGGCTGGCCTCGATGGCTCCGGTGGTCATGCCTTCGCCGGTCGGCTTCGGGGCACCGGCCTGGGCCACGGCGGCTGGAATGATGAAACTCATGCGACCCTTTTCGGCCGCCTGGGCGTCGGTGGGTCCGCCCTCCATCAGGACCGGGGCGGTCATCGGGATCTTCTGGTTGCCGTCGTTGGCACCGCTGATGTACTTGAAGAGGTTGTTGAAGCTTTTGTCCCGCTTGCCCATGCCTTCCATCGGGGCGCTGGCGATCGGGATGCTGGCATACTCGCGGAGCTCGAAGTTCCCCTCCTTCTTGATGCTCTTGAACGGCGGCTCTTCGACGGCCCGGGAAAGCATGGGAATGGCGACGGCTGCCATCACCACGGCGGGGATGAGAATTCGGCTGATCTTCATGGTCGGCAGTGTGGCCCACTCCGCTTGTTTTTCAACAAGGGATGTTTGCAGGATGCTGGGTTCATGGCGGGGAGAGGGCGTGTTGGCATCTTCCCGAGAGGCCCATGGATGAAACGACGCTGCGCGCACGAGGGGCCGAGTCTCGTCAGCGCAGAGCATTGAGAAGGCACCGAGATTCGCGGAGAGTTCGAGGATGTTGGATTTGGTAATCTCTTTGGCTCTGCCGCTCTGCGGAGGATCCGCCTTCATTTCCGGATGGGGAGGGATTCAGAAAGCCTCCGGGTGAGTTGTCGCGCTGGATTGACATGACGGATGGGCGGATCAGTCTGACTGATCATGAGCAGTTTTGGAATCCGGCCCCATTTCTCGGAGACTCTGGACCTTGTTCCGGGGGAGGCCCAGCAGCGCCTTGTTGAGAAGGTGGAGACGGGGGCGGATCCGTGCGAGGTGAAGAATTTCGTGGGTTATATCTGTCTTCGCATCCCGGAGCAGGATCGTCATTTCTGGTCGCCCCGGCTGACCTTGACTCTGGAGGCCACCGAGGATGGAAGAACCCGGATCGAGGGGATCTATGGTCCGAACGCGAATGTCTGGTCACTGTTCCTCTACGGCTACCTGCTCAGCGGCACGTTCGGCTTGTTCTCAGGCATCTACGGTTCGGTGCAGTGGAGCTTGAAGCTGGATCCGTGGGCCTTGTGGATCTTTGGCGCGATGCTGGGGATCGCGCTGGGGCTCTATCTGCTCGCCCAGTTCGGGCAGAAACTCGGGGCGCAGCAGACCTTTCGCCTGCATCAGGTTTACGAAACCGCGATGGGCCGCAAGGTGGAGATCCACTGAGGCTGACTGGTCACGACTGCTTGCGCCGGTAGTAGGCGATCTGGGGCTCCTCGGTGACCGTGAAGGCCTCGCGCATGTTCGGGATGCGCATCAGGATCCAGGGCTGGGCGAAGTTGATGCCGTTCTTGGTGAAGACCAGGTCGTCGGCGATATAGACTGCGGAGTGGATCACCTCGCCCTTGCTGTTGAGGAGGAATACCAGATCCCCGATCATGGTGGGCTTTCCGATCTGATAGCAGTTCTGCTTGATGTAGTTGCTGGCGAAGGCGTTGTCCTGGAAGCGGGGGTCGGGCGTTTCGCTGAAGAAGTTCATCGCCGTCCAGTGGCAGTCCATTTTCACATCATCGGCCTGGGCGGGGAGGGGGAAGGTGTAGAGCCGTTCGCGGGCGAAGGGAGGCAGCAGGTAAAGCAGGCTGATGGTGCCGCCATCTGAGGTCTTGCGGATCGATTCGAGCAAGGGGCGGAGGTCCTTGGCGCGCACGCCGGGCATGGAACCCCAGTAGCCGAGAAGCTTGTCCACATCACTGTCCGGGCGAAGCCTGAGACGGGCAAGGACGGCGGTCTGGTAGGTCAGCATCTTGAGGACCTGCAGCCGTCCCTTTTCGGACGGGATTTGATGGAGCACGACTTCGAGGTCGCTGAACATCCTCTTGCCCGCCTGGAGATAGGATAGCTTCTTCAGCAGATCGAGAGCGGCGGCTGGGACATCGCCGGCGTTCAGGAGGGCGGGGAGTTCCTCGTTCGGCAGGTGATAGGGATTCGCCATGTAGCGGTTGGCGGGCCATTGGGATAGGATGGCATAAAGCCTTGCGCGGACGTCGGCCGGCAGGGCGGTCACCACCTGATCACCGGGCCTGACCACGGTGGCCTGGGGGGTGTCCTCGACCTTGTCCGTTGCCAGGGTGGAATCGATCAGACCTGAGGACATCCCACATTCTGTTAGAATCTCCCGCGTCTGTTTCAGGGTCTTGTCGGTGAAGGTCCAGACCGCGATCCGGTCGGTGGTGGCTTCGAAGGAGACATACTCTTCTGGCTGCTCCAGATCGATGTCGAGGGTCATGAGCTCACCCCAGGACGGGACCGAGTCGGACGGGAGAGGGGAGGCTTCACCGGTTGGAGTGACCGGCACGGAGGAATCCTTGTGGGAACGGCCCAGAAAGTGCGTCAGCAACGATGAGGCTACGATCAGCGACGTGCAGAGAGCGATCAAACCGCCCTGGGAAAGCCGGATACCCGGCTTGCTGGCCGTCAGGGAGACATTGGAGGTCATGAAGGTGTGCGGGCGGGTGGATCGGAACAAGATCCGATTGCCGGAAGCCGTCTGGGTCATGATGAGCGGCAAGCGCTGAATCAAGCAGGAAAGTCAGGATGACGGGATTCCCGTATATGACTGTTAGAAATGCTGGAACAAGCTTGATTCGACATTGCATTTCGCCCGAAAACGCGGATGTGGAACGATCTGTTAGAATCCGGTGTCGTCTAACAGATAAACCGCGAAGGAGGCGAGCCAGTGGTCTCCCTCGTAGTGTCCGCTGGACACCAGCAGGAGGCCTGCCGTGGTGTGCCTGGCGGCGGAATCCAGCAGCACCTTTTTCCGGGGATCCTCTTCTTTGAGGACGGAGGCGATGCCCTTCATCGTCCATGCGCGGCTGAGGTTCAACCCGGCGAGGTGGACGAGCTGGCCGTCGGTGGCATCACTGACTCTGACAGGAGTCAGGAGATTGCCTGCCTCACCGGCTTTCAATCCTGGCAGGTAGTGGGTGAGCCAGGTGGAGAAATCATCGGCGGAAAGGACGCGGCGCATGAGGTCGGCGACATTGAGACCGGGGGAGAAGAAGTCGTTCCCGGAAGGCTCATAGGCGGTCGGATACCCACGGTCCCCGAGGTAGAAGCTGCGGGCCTTTTCCTTCAGGAGCGATTCGAATCCGCGGTCACCGGTCGCCCGGGCGTAGTCGAGCATCTGGGCGAGGGCGAAGGAGCTCTCCGGGTGAAAGCCGCAGCGCACCGGCCAGTCGAGCTTGGGCAGGTAGGCCTTGGCGAGGGAGGTGAGTTCCTGTTCCAGCGGCTTGAAGTTCGCCGCCCAGATCCGGCCGTCGGGATCGTCCCAGCCGTGGAGTTCGGTGGCGAGTCGCAGCGCCCAGGCCCAGCCGTACATCCTTTCGAAGCCCTGGTTCTCCTTCTGTTGGAAATAGGCGGTCTCCGCTTTCAGTCCATCGGCGGTGAGCCGCTTCTTCAGCACGGCCCTGACCTCGGCGGCGAAGCCGGCCTCGGGAAAGCGCTTCAGGAGGCGCACCAGCATCCAGTGGCCGTGGACCGACGAGTGCCAGTCGAAGTGTCCGTAAAAGACCGGATGCATGGCGCTCGGCGTCTTCAAGTCCTCGGGCCCGGTGGTGACATGGCCGGTCTTGTTGGGAAACTCGCGATCGATTCCCGCCAGCGCGAGTTTCACAAAGCCTTCCGCCTGTCCGAGGGTCATGGACCTTTCCTGACCGAACGCGATGGGAACGACAAGCGTCGCGAGCAGGCTGAGCAAAGCAATCCGGATCATGGGCGACAGGATGCGTTGATCCTCCAAGCGGTAAAGCCGGATTCGCTTCCGGGTGAGCCGGCGGCGGGGAAACGCGTTCCCCGGCGTGCGGCGGGGCGCACGCCGGGGCTGGGTTTGTTTGGCGTTTCTGCGGACTCCAGGCCTGAATCGATTGGAGTCAGCGGAAAGGGTTCGGAACAGCCCTCGAGTGATGGCTTCTGTCCTCTTCGTGAGGACGGGCCTTGACGGCGCAGCGGGTGGGTTCGCCGCAGTAGGGACAGCGGTAACGGTTCAGCAGCAAGGTGCTCAGTGACACCCGCAGGCGATAGCTGCCGAGAAAGGCCCGGGCCTTGGCATTCTTCTGGCAGGCTTTCGAGCCAAGGGGTGGCATCCGGCAGAGTGGGCAATTTGCGCCTCCTGCGGAAACCCGCTGGAAGATGGCAAGAACCAAGGTGCTGAAGGCAAGGGCCAGGCCCGCGAGGGCGAGCAAGCGGTCATAGGTCAGAAAAGCCGCCAGAAAGAGCCCTGTGGTGGCGAGCGCGAGCACCAAGGTCACCAGCCATGAAAAGGCGTTGAGCCGATGGATGAGCAATTGGCTGCGGCGACGAAAATGGTGCATTGTGCTCTTTTGTAACTACAGAAAATCGAGCGTGAGGATTGCTGTAAATACAAATAAGGTAACAGGCGAAAAAATCTGTCCATGAAAGGGCAAGGGGACTTCGCAAACTCCGCCGCCCCGATCTGGATGAACCTGACCTCGGTCAAGCCGTGGCGGCCTCAGCGCTTTTTCCGAAGGAAGGGCGGAATGTCGAGATCATCGCCATCGACCAGGTTCGGGGATTCTCCGGCGAAGCGACCGCGTGGTCCTGCATCGAAGGAAAGCTCGGTCTGTCCGGCAGGGGTTTTCGAATGGGACTTGAATGGGGCCGGTTCCAGCCGGACCACCGGAAGAGGTTCTTCGGCGGCGGGTTCCGGTTCGTTTGAGGAAATGAACTCAGGCTCGTCATCGAGCCACTCGGGTTCCACCTTTTCGAGTTCCTCCGGTTCATCGGAGTACTCGAATGGGGCCTCCGCCGGTACTGAGGCGGGCGAGGGTTCCTGAAACTCCTCGGTGATGGCGATTTCCTCGACGGCGAGAATTTCCTCGGGCTCGACGATTTCCTCGATGGTCGGTTCCTCAACGGCTTTGACCGGCTCGGGTTTGATCGGCTCGGGTTCGATGAAGACTTCCGGGGTGGGTTCCGCGCGAGGGGCCGGGGTGGGAGCCGGCTCCGCGAAGGGGCGATCATCGAAGAGCGAGGCGATGGCTTGAGCGGGGGCCGGCTTGCTGCGGGCTTTCTCGGGTTCCGGTTTGGGCGTCGCCCGGTTGGGCGGCTCCACCACGACCTGCTTCGGTGCCGGGGCGGCGAAGCTTTCGGACGGGGCAAGAATGTCGTCCTCGACCTCCGCGCGGCTGAGGGAATCACGTGAGGCCACGGCCAGCGAGTCCTCCGGAAGCGCACTGATCAGGGTGATGCTGAGGTTGTCACCCATGGTCGGATCGATGGCTGCGCCGAAGAGTACGTGGGCCTTTTCCGGCACGTACTTCTGTAGGCTCTTCATCAGCAGCTCGACTTCGTAAAGCGTGAGGTCCTCACCGCCGCTGAGGTGGACAAGAACGGTGCGGGCTTCCTTGAGCAGGGCTCCCTGATCGAGGAGCGGGCTGGCAAGGGCGTTGCGCAGGGCGCGCGCGGCGCGGTCCTTGCCATTGGCAAGTCCGGAGCCGAAGAGGCAGCGCGAGCGGTTGGTCCGCAGGGCGCTCATCAGGTCATCGAGACCGACGTTGATCAGGCCGGGGCGGACGACGAGGCGGATGACGGCCTTGATCGACTCGCAGATCATCTTGTCGGCGGCGGAGAAGGCTTCGTGGATGCCCTGCTTGGCGAGGACCAGCTCGCCCATGCGGTTGTTGTCGAAGGTGACGAGGGCGTTGGAAAGGACGGCGAGTTCATTCAGCGCGGTCTCCGCCTGTTCGCGGCGGCGGAGGCCTTCGAAGGCGAAGGGCATGGTGGCGAAGACCACCACGAAGGCACCCTCCTCGCGGGCGATGCGGGTCAGGATCGGAGCGGCCCCGGAGCCGGTGCCGCCGCCCAGACCCGTGCAGATGAAGACGATGGGGCGGCCCTTCAGGGAGGCGCGGATCTCGGTCTCGGATTCCAGCATCGCCTGGTGGCCGAGCTCCGGGTCGCCGCCGGCACCGAGGCCTTTCGTCAGGTTGCGGCCGAGCTGGATCTTCTCGCTGGCCACGCAGCCGGAAAGGGTGCGGATGTCGGTGTTCAGGGCGAGCAGCTCGGCCCCGTCGAGCCCGTCGAGGGCGACGCGTTCGAGGATGTTCGCCCCCGCGCCGCCGAGGCCGATGATTTTCACCGACGAGGTGGGGATGGTGTTCTGTTGGTCGCGATCGTAGGAAATCATGGTGGAAAGAAGGGTAAGAATGAATGCGCTGGATCAGCGGCCGAAGGGCCAAAGGGCACGACCGATCCGGCCGAGGCAGCCGGGGGATTTGATCCGCTCCGCATCGAGGATCTGGGCATAGCGGATCAGCCCCAGGGCAGTGGTGTATTGAGGGTCCTTGAAGCTCGACTGCACGCCGCTGAGTTCGGGAGGCTCGGGGCGGTAGATGTCGCGCCCGAACACATCGAAGGCCAGCTCGCCGAAGCCGCGCATCAGGCTGGTGCCGCCGGAAAGGAAGATGCCGGTGCCGATCTGCTCGACCGAACCTTCCGGGAGCCGGCGTTTCACCAGGCGCAGCGTTTCCTCGAGGCGCTGGCGGATCACCTCGTTGAGCAACTGGCGGCGGACTTCTGCCTCCGCGAAGCCCTTGTCGTCGATCACTTTCACTGACCCGACTGAACGGGCTGGATCCGAAGAGGCATCGCCTTCCTTGATCTTGAGGCTCTCGGCCTTGGTGAACGGGAGTCCGGTGACCAGGTGGATGTCATTGGTGATATGGTCGCCACCGACCGGGATGCAGCCGGACGCGGTGATCGATCCGTTCAGGTAAAGGGCGTAGTCAGTGGTGCCGCCGCCGATGTCGATGACGAGTGCGCCGCGTTCGCGTTCGTCCCGGGAAAGCGCGACCTGGGCCACCGCGATCGGGGCGAAGACCACATCATCGACGTCGAGAGGCATTTCACGGACGCACTTGATGCTGTTCTGGATGCGGGTGCCGATGCCGTGGACGACGTGGAAATCCGCCTCAACCGTGCGGCCGAAGAGCCCGATCGGGCTGCTGGCCTGCTCCAGCCCATCGAGGCGGAACTGGCGGACGATGCTGTGGAGATAAACGTGGTCCGGCGGGATGTGGACTTCCCGCGCGATGTCCTTGGCCTCCTCGACGTGCTCGGGGGCGACCTGTTGCTCGCCTTCCGGCAGGCGGAAGGTGCCGACGTTGTTTTCTCCGACGATGTGGGAGCCGGTGACGGCGAGGAACACGCTGCCGATCTCGACGTCGCTTGCGTCCTCCGCCTTGGCGAGGGCGTCCTTCACGCAGGCCCGTGCCTGGGGGAAGTCGTAGATCTCGCCCTTGCGGACGCCGGCGGATTTCGACATGCCGACACCGAGGATCTTCACGGCGCCATCGGATTTCACCTCGCCGACGACCATGCAGGTCTTGCTGGTTCCGATTTCGAGTCCGACGTGGATTTTCGTGCGTGCCATACTGGGAGGGGAGGTGGGGATCAGCCCCGGTTGAGAAGCGCTTTCAAATCCTTGGAACGGCGGTCCTCTCGGATCTCCTGATGGGTTGGCTCCGGGACCGGGATGGCGCGGGGTGGAGGGGCCTCATCGCGGGTGGTGATGGGGATGTTGCGTTCGGGAATCAGGTTGATGGTCGCGATGCCGTAGCCCTGGCGGACGGCGTGATCAAGCGCGGTGGCGAGGTCGCGGATCTGCCGGTCCTGATCGCTGAAGCCGAGGGTGGCGATCGTTCCGTTGCGGGTGGTGAGTTGCATCGACCAGAGGTTTGCCTGCTCCAGGCGGTCGATCCAGCGGGGGGCCTCCGGATCGGATTCGGTGGCCACGTTGAGCAGCCGGAAGGCACGCTGGAGTTCCGGGTGGCTGGCGGTCTGTCCTGCGGTCAGGGCCTTGCCAGCACCCTGCAGGGGCACCACGATCACCGGCAGATCCCTCGCCGTCTGCCACTGCAGCGACGGGCAGGGATAGACAAAGCCGGTCGCATCCACCAGCAGGCCGCCAGGTTGGCGGACGGTCGAGGTGTCGGTGCCGCTTGAGGCGATCCAAGCGCGCGGGCTGCGTGCCTTGATCTGAACGTCGAGGGTGGAGGGAAGCCGACGTTCCACCACAACCTCGGAGATCTCCGGCCTGGCGGCGAGGCGCTCACGGATGAGGTCGGTGTTCAGCTCGAAAAGATTCGCCCGCAGGTCAATCGACGCGGTCTTCACGACATCGGCCTCGTCAAGAGCCTCGTTCGGATTGAGCTGCACGAGGCGGAGCTGGAACTCCGGGTTGTGGAGGAACGCCCGCTGGATGCCGAGCCACGCGCCCCAGCCGGCGGCTCCGATCATGCCGAGGACGAGCGCAAACTTCATGCTCCGGCCGCAGAGCTTGAGGAAGCCGAACCAGGCGATGCGCGGGGACATGACGCGCACCTCGAGGCGCTTCATGCGGGAGCGTTGGCGGGCGTTGCTGGTGCGGCGTTTGAACATGGCGGTCGGGGTCAGACGTTCGTGCGAAGGCTCAGCGAAATTTCAGCGATTCGGAGGCAGAGGTCGGCGAAGGCAATCCCGTGCGCGGCGGCGGACTTCGGCAGCAGGCTGGTTTCGGTCATGCCGGGGATCGTGTTCGCCTCGAGGACAAAGGGGCGGTTCTGAGCGTCGAGCAGGACATCGACGCGCGAATAAACCTCGATGCCCAACGAGCGGTGCGCGGCGAGGGCGGCGGCTTGCACCGCGGCGGTGGTTTCCTCATCGAGATCGGCGGGGCAGTAGTAGTCGCTGCCGACGCCACCACTGAGCCAGGGATACTTGTTCGACATGTCGTAGAACCCGGAGCGCGGGGCGATGTGGACGATCGGCATCGCGGTGTCGTCGAAGATGCCGACGGTGAGTTCCTTGCCCTCGATGAACTGCTCGACGAGGATGTCGTTTCCATAACGCGCGGCATCCTCCATCGCGGCCAGGGCATCGGCCTGATCGCGGACGATGTGGACGCCGACGCTGGAGCCCTCGCGCGGCGGTTTCACCACGAAGGGCGCGGGCATCTCGGGGAGCTTCACGCCGGAGGAAACCTCGACGATTTCCGCAAGCGGGGTCGGGACCTGATGAGCGAGGAAGCGGGCCTTGGCGAGATTCTTGTCGAAGGCGAGTCGGCTGCTGGCGGCTCCGGCTCCGGTGTAGGGGATGCCTTTCGCCTCAAGAATGTCCTGGAGCTGGCCGTCCTCGCCGAAGGTGCCGTGGATGACGTTGAAGGCGAGACCGGTGCCTTCGGGAAGATCGATCTCCCTGCCGGTCACATCGACGCCGACCGCGTTCAAGCCGCGTTCCTGGAGGGCCTTGAGCACGGCCTTTCCGGAGGCCAGCGAAACCTCGCGTTCGGAACCGGGGCCGCCCATGAGGACGGCGATGAGGAGAGTGGGATCGATCATGGGTCAGAAGGTGTAGTCGTCATCGCCGAGGATCTTGACCTCGGGTTCGAGCTCGATGTTGCGCTGCTCGCGGGCGGTGGCGCGGATGGTTTCGATCAAGCCGAGCACATCGCTGGCCGAGGCTCCGCCGGAGTTGACGATGAAGTTGCCGTGGATGTCGGAAACGGCGGCCTTGCCGTGTGACGAGCCTTTGAGGCCGAGCTCATCGACCAGCTTTCCGGCGGGTGTGGACTCCGGATTTTTGAACATGCAGCCAGCGCTGGCGGCGATCGGCTGGGAGGTGCGGCGCTTGGCGCGGGAGGCATCCCAGCGTTCCTTGATGTGCTCGGCGGAATCGGGCGTGCCCTTGAAGACTGCCTGCAAGGCGAAGTTTCTCCGCAGGTCCGGGACGTTGCGGTAGTGGGCCACGATCTCCTCGCGGCTGCGGGTGCGGATTTCGCCGTCCTCGTCGAGGAAGGTGACGCTGACCACCTGGTCAAAGGTTTCGATCCCCATCGCCCCGGCGTTCATGCGGAGAGCGCCGCCGACATTACCGGGGATGCCTTCCATCCACTCGAAGCCGCCGATGCCCGCGTCGCCCGCGGTGCTGGCGAGTTTCTTCAGACGGACTCCGGCCCCGGCGACGAGCAGGCCATCGACGACCTTCACTTCGGAAAAAATTTCACCGTTGGGATGGATCACCGCACCGCGGATGCCACCGTCGCGGACGAGGAGGTTCGAGCCGCGGCCGACAACGCGGACGGCGATGCTACGATCCCTGCAGTAGTTCACCAGCGCGGCGAAGGCCTCGAAGCTGTGCGGCTCCAGCCAGAATTGCGCCGGACCGCCAACGAGCATGGTCGTGTGGCGGCGCATCGGTTCGTAGAGCTTGCCATCGATCTCTCCTTGCGGAACGAGGGCCAGCATTTCATCGAGCGTCTTCAGGTCGCGCGCGATCTTCGTGCCGGCCTCGTGGACGTTGCCCGCGCCGAGGGTGATGAGCAAATCGCCGTCTTCCAGTGCGTTGCCTACGGTGTGGTGGGCGATGGAAAGGTCGGGCACCGAGGTGACCTTGATGTCGCCGTGCCTTCTAACAGCCTCGACGATCGTCTCGCCGCTGATGCCGGGGATCGGCAGTTCGCTGGCGGCGTAAACCGAGGTGATGAACACCCGGTCGGCCGCCTGCAGGGCCTTTCCGAAATCATCGGCCAAGGCCTGGGTGCGCGAGTAGCGGTGCGGCTGGAACAGCACGACCACGCGACCCGGTTTCAACGAACGCGCGGTCTGCAGCGTGGCGGCCAGCTCGGATGGATGGTGGCCGTAGTCGTCGATGATGCGGATGCGCGAGGAAAGATACTTGGTTTCGAAACGACGCTTGGCTCCGGCGAAGGTGGAAAGCGCGCGGGCTGTTAGAGCGAAGTCCGCGCCACAGCCGTCGGCCAGGGCGATCGCTCCGAGGGCGTTGAGGACGTTGTGTCGGCCGGGAATGCCCAGCTCGATGTCGCCGAGCACCTCGCCGCGACGCACGACGGTGAAGGCGCTGGAACCGCGCAGTTCACGAAGATCGGCGGCCACGTAGTCGGCGTCCGACCAGCCATAGGACACCGAGTTTTTCCGTGGACCACAAAGCTCGGCGGCGACTGGATCCTCCTTGCAATAGACGATGCGTCCGCGGGTCTGGGACATCATCTGCGCGAACACCTCACGGATGTGGTCGAGATCGCGGTAGAAATCGAGATGCTCGGCCTCGATGTTGAGCACGATGGCGTGTTCGGGCTCATAGAGTGCCAGCGTGCCATCGCTTTCATCGCCCTCGGCGACCATGAGCTCGCCCTCTTCGGACCACTTTGCATTCGCGCCGAGGATCGGGATTTCCGCGCCGACGTAGTGGCTCGGGGAAAGCTGGGCCTCGCGGAGGATGTGGGCGGTCATCGACGAGGTGGTCGTCTTGCCGTGGGTGCCGGAAATGATGATGCCCTTCTTGGTGTGGAGGATCGCGGCGAGGCATTGGGCTCGTTTCAGCAATTGGATCCCGGCGGCATGCGCGGCGGCGAAGGCGGGGTTCTCCGGACGAATCGCGGACGAGTAAACCACAAGGTCCGCGCCGCGCACGGCCTCGGCGGTGTGTGGAGAGGAAAACTGCAGCCCGACCTTCTGCATGCGTTCGGTTTCCGCCGTCGTGACGCGATCCGAACCGCTGACCTTGTGGCCCATGCCCAGCAGCAGCAGGGCGAGCCCGCTCATGCCCGAACCGGCCACGCCGATGAGGTGGATGTGCAGCGGTTGGCTGCGGTCGGTCAGGCGCTGGCTGAGAACGTTCATGTCAGGAAAGGGTCGCTTCGATCGCGTCGCAGACACGGACGGAAGCATCCGGGACATCGAGCGCGCGCGCGGCTTGTGCCATGCGCCCGTGGGTTTGCAAGTCGTTCAAAATGCCGGAAGCGAGTTGGGCGAGTTTCGCCGCATCCAGGTCGCGTTCCTGAATCAATTCGGCCGCGCCTGCCTCGCTGAAGACCAGGGCGTTCTTCGTCTGATGGTCGTCGGCGGCGTAGGGGAAGGGGACCAGGATCGAGGGCAGCCCGGCGTGGGCGATTTCCGTCAGGCTGGAGGCACCGGAGCGGGCGATGATCAGATCGGACGCGGCATAGGCCAGGGCCATCTTGTCGCAGAATCCGACGACGCGGTAGTTGTCGCGATTCCCCACGGTCTGTTGCACCCGTTCGAGATCGGCGGTGCCGGCGATGTGGAGGATCTGGATGTCAGCGGGAAAAAGGGCGGCGCTTTCGGCGGCGAGGTCGTTGAGGCGTTTCGCGCCCTGGCTGCCGCCCATCACCAGCAGAACCGGCTTTTTCGGATCGAGCCGGAATGCCTCGGCGCCCTCCGCTCGTGAGGGCAGGTGGACCATTTCATCGCGCACCGGAGTGCCGGTGATCACGATTTCGCTCTGGCGGAAAAAGGGTCGGGCGGCCTCCATTCCGAGAAACACCCGATTGCAGAAACGGCTGGTCAGCACGTTGGCGCGGCCGGGTCGAGCGTTGGAATCATGCACGAAGGTTTTCAGGCCCATCCGGTGTCCGGCGAGGACCGGAGGCAGCGAGGTGAAGCCGCCCATGCCGAGCACCGCGTCCGCGCCGAAGTGCTTCAACAGCCGTTTGCAGTGGCGCGTCGTTTTCCAGAGCTTCCACAGGAAGGGCAGCATCTTCAGGGAAAAGGTCTTCGGTTTCGCCACCGCCTCGATCGCCTCGAAGCTCAGCCCGCGATACTTCGCCGAGGCCTCGCGATCGACCTTCTTCTGCGAAATCAACAGCAGCGGTTGGTGTCCGCGGGCCTGCAAGGTCTCGGCCACGGCGATTCCGGGAAACAGGTGGCCACCAGTGCCACCGCATGCGATCACGACCTTGAGGGATTTCGACACGACTCTTCGATGCTGGGAAAATATTCCGCGGACACGACTCGAAATGCTCCTGATGGAAACTGCCGGTGCGCCTAGGGCAAATGTGCAACACTTCCTGATTATCAGGCAATGCCTAAAACCCGGAGTTGCTGGAAAAAAGTAGGTCTTCCGGGGGTCGGGTCGCAGGTGGCGGCAGCGATCCTCCTAAGATGCCCCGACCTCCCGCGTTCCCACTGCATGGATACCACAGAAGAACAGTTCCAGCAGATCGGCCATCAGGCGATTGATGTTAAACCCAGGCGGCAGAAGGTTGGCTTCTGGGCGAGGATCGGCGGTGGGTCTTTGACCATCGCGATCCTGGTCCATGTGCTCCTGCTTGTCGCCGGAGCTTTCATCATCTTTCAATACATCCACCCGGTTGAGAAGACCGTCGATTTCATGCCTCCCGGCGGCGGTGGTGGCGGAGGCGGCAGCGAGCGGGGTCTTGAGCATGAGTTGAAGAAAAAGCAGCGCGCAAAGATCACTCCGAGCAGCAACGTGAAGCGGGTCTTCGCCGAGGGGGCGGTCTCGAGTTTCGCCATCCCGGATCCGGGCGACAGCTTCGGGGAAATGTCGTCCCTCAGTTCCATCGGCGGTGGTGGTCTCTCAGGCGGTTTCGGCGGTGCCGGGAATGGTTCCGGCCTCGGAAACGGCAGCGGTGGCGGAAAAGGTGACGGCAAGGGCTTCGGCTTCGGCGGCGGCGGCGGGAAAGGAAATCCCTTCGGCATGATCGATTCCACGGTCGATGCGCTGGTTGGCACCTTCTACGACTTCAAGCAGACCTCTGACCGCAAGCCCACTGGCCTCTCGAACGAGGAGGTCAAGGAGGTCATCCGCGATTTCACCAACCGTGGATGGAAGGAGCGTTCGCTTTCCAAGTTCTACAAGGCCCCCCAAACACTCCGTCAGAACCGGATCTACATCCCCAAGATGGGGGCGGATGCCGCGCCGGCAGCCTTCGGATGCGAAAAGGAGGTGCAGCCCAGCCGCTGGATGGTCGTGTATCGCGGCGTGGTCAGCCCCCCGGCGACCGGTCGCTATCGCTTTGTGGGCGCGGGCGACGACGTGCTCGTGGTTCGGTTCAACCACCGACATGTGTTCGATTACGGCTACACGTCCGGCACCACCGGCGTGCATCTCACCGGCATCCTTCCGGTCCTGCGGGGTGAGACTGAAAATCGGGATCTGGCGAAAAAGCTGAAGGATTCCCCCATGAAACTGCCGCTGACGCTGCTCCAATACGACACCACCCGGAATTGGAACGGCGATATCGGCGGACTGGCGGTGGGTCCCGAGTTCGAGGCCGTCGCAGGCAGATCCTATCCGATCGAAATTCTCATCAGCGAGATCCCCGGTGGCCTGTTCTGTGCCTCGTTGCTGATCGAGGAAGTGGGAGAAAGCGGTCAGAAAAAACCGGCCGGACTTCCGATTCTGCCATTGTTTCGGCTCGACGGCAGCCAACCGGAGCCCTCAAAGTCCGACAACGCTCCACCCTACGACGCCGAAGGACCGATTTGGAAATTCGTCAGCGGAGGGAGGGACCTTGATTTCTAAACCCAATATCCGCCGCAAAAGCTCGTCGCAAAAGCGTCCTCGACCTTTACTCATTTTGGAGTAAAGTTCCCTGACGTCTCTTCAGCTTGACAAGCTGCGCTGTCATGAAACAACCAACCCGTCTTTCTGTATGGCCTCTCTAAAATCCAAGCAATACGGGCGCATCCTGTGCGCCTCCCTCGTCGTGGCATCGGCTGGCATCGCTGGAGCGCAGGCCCCACCACCCGTCAAGCCCAACAAGCCATCCGGTGCTCCTGCGGCTCCGACACCGCCACCGGTGTCCGTCGTGTCCCCTGCCACGCTGATCAGGCTCTTCAAGGAAGCAGAGGACGCTTTCGCGGCAAAGGAGTATCCCAAGGTCGTCGACAAGCTGAACGAACTCATCAAGGCTCTCGGCAACCGTCAGGGAGCTCCTTTTGAGATGCTCTACTTCAACATCGGTCTCGCCCAACTTCTCGGCGGAAACAACGCACAGGCAGAAGAGGCCTTCACCGACTGCCTGAAGAAATTCCCCAAGGGCGAGTATGCCAGCCGCTGCTACCTCGGCGTCGGACGCGCCTGCATGCTGCAGGATGGCGATGACAAGAAGCAGCGGGCCATCGACGCACTCACCAAGGCTTCGGTTGATCCGAAATACCGCTCGGAAGCCGGGCTCTACCTCGGACAGGTTTACATCGACACCGACAAGCCTGAAGAGGCCCTGAAGGTGTTCCGCAGCCTGATGGGCTCGGATGTCAAGTCTCCCACCCAGACCGGCGCAGCCGTGCAGGTCATCGGACTTCTGGCCGATACCGGAAAGCTGGAAGACCTTGTCGCCTACTTGGATCGCCTTCTCAATCAGGAAGGAGTCCGTGACTCGATGGCTTGGTATGCCAACCAGGTCATCGTCCGTGCGGACGAGTTGGTCGGAGCCCAGCAGTATGACGCCGCTCTGGCCATCTATCGCTCGATTCCTCCCCGCCAGGAAATACTTTCGATCCAGCAGGCTTCCCTGGAGGCCATGCGCAAGGACTCCGCCACCCTCAAGGCCCGGGTGGCAGCCGAGGCCAGCAGGGGCATCGAACAACGCTCCAACGTCGGAGAGCTTCTCGCGATGATCGATGCCGCCATCGATCAGGCCCAGACCGCTCTTGCCGCGATCGAAGGCAAGGCGGATCTCGATGCCGCCATCCTGATGCGTCGTGGTCGTTGTCTCTACTACCTTGATCGTCATGAAGAGGCCCTTGCAGTGTTCAGGACGATGCGCCTCAAGTTCGAGAACGCCCCCGACGCCAAGGCCGCTGCTTTCGCCGAAGTGGTGATCTTCAACACCCTCAAGAACACCGAGCAGCTCCTCACCCTGGGCACCCGCTACCTCCGGAAGTATCCCGATGCGGAGAATGCCGAGCAGGTTGCCCTTTTGGTTGGGGAAATCCTCGTCCAAAAAGGCGATTGGGCCAAGGTCGCCGATTGGTATGCCGACCTGATCAAGCGCTTCCCCAAATCCACCACGCTCGATCGCTACAATTTCTACCTCGGCGTGGCCAAGTTCCAGACCGGTGACCATGCCGGCTCTGCGGCCCTCCTGAATGGGTTCATCAAGAGCTTCCCGAACAGCGAGATGGTCGAGACCGCCACCTACTACGTGGCGATGGCCTATTTCCTCACCAACAACTACAAGGAGGCACTCGCAGGCTGCAAGGCCTACCTCAGCCGCTTCCCGAACGGTCGCTACGCCGGGGACATGGTGTATCGACTCGCCTTCATCGACTCCAATGACTCCACCGTGAGTCCGGAGAAAATCGTGCGCGATCTCGATGCCTACCTTCAGGTCCATCCCGATGACCTAGCCGCCGGGTCGATGCTGACCCTCCTCGCGGACACTGCCAAAAAGATGAAGGCCGATCCCGCCAAGGGCGTGGACCCGGAAGCCATCGCCTTCGATGCCTTCAAGAAGGCCATCTACACCGAAAGCCCGGAGGATGTGATCCAATACGCCCTCGAATCCGCCACCACCATCCTTCAGGGCCGCAAGGACTGGGCGGGGATCGCCGAACTCCACAGCGACTTCGTCAAGAAGTTCCCCAAGAGCAACCTTGTGATGACCAGCATCGGCTGGATCAGCAAGGCGCTGACCCGCTTGGGCAAGGGCGCCGAAGCCACCCAGCTCATCGCGGACACCCTCAAGGCCGAAATCGGCAACCCGGCGTCCGAGTTGGTCGAGCAGCTCATTGACGAATTGGTGAAGAGCTTTGTACCCCGCAATGTGAAGCCGGCAAACATCGACGTGGACGCCATCGACAAGCAGTTGGTTGAAGTCCTCAACAAGATCGTCGAGGGCAGGCAGAATGCGACCACCAACGCCCGTGTCTATTATGCCCGTGCCCGACTGGCCCAGGCGCTGAAGCGGAATGACAAGTCCGAACTCTACCTGAAGGGCATCGCCACCAATGCCACCGATCCCGCCGCCCTCAGCCCGATGCTGCTGACCGTGGTCGGTGACATCCTGCTCAAGAACGGCAAGCTCGATGAAGCCCAGGCCATGTTCCAGCGCCTGAAGGACCGTTATTCGGACTCCTCCTTCTCCGACTCCGGCCCTGTCGGGCTCGGCCAAGTCGCTCTTGCCCGCAAGAAGCCGGACGAGGCTTTGAAGATCTTCAACAACGCCATCGAGACCATTCCCGGCATGTCCCGCTTCAAGGAAGCGAATCTCGGCAAGCTCGAAGCCATGGTTGAGCTCGGGGAGTACGAAAATGCTGAGAAACTGGCCGACAACATGATCGGAGACAAGGGCTTCAGAGGCGAGGGTGCTGGAAAGGCCTATCTCCTCAAGGCTCTCAGCCTCCGTCGTCAGGCCGCCAAGGCCCAGGGGATCGACGCCAGCCGTGAGCTCCTCAAGCAGGCCCGCGCGGTCTATCAGCGGGTCCAGGGTGCCTACAAGGCGGCACCCGAAGTCTATGCGGAGGCCCTGTGGCAGGAGCACAAGACGGCGCTTGATCTTCGCGACGACGAGAATGCGAAGAAGATCCTCGAATTCCTCCTCAACGAACCCAAACTCAAAAACACCGCTCGGCGCAAGGATGCCGAGAAGGAACTCAACAAGTGATCTCCGGCCCCATGAAGCCATTTTCCATTCCCATGCGCTCGTTTCTCCTCACCGGACTGGTCTGCGCCCTTTCCCAGTCCGCAATGGCGGATGGCCCCCAGGTCGTGTTCCGAAATGGCCAGATGGTGCCACTCGCCGCGATCACCATCCAGGGAGACAACCTTGTGATTTCCGGAGAGGCCGAGGGCTTCACGGCCGGTCAGGCGTTTCCAATGGCATCCGCCGATCACATCTATGGTGAACGTCCGGCAGCCGTCAGCCAGGGCATCGCGCTGATGCTGAGTGGCAAGCCGGACGAGGCCATCAAGCTCATCGAACCGGTCCTCGCCCTGCACCGCCCTTCCGCCAAGATCCCCGGAAACTTCTGGGTCGAGGCCGCCAGGGCCGCCCTGATCGCCTACGCACTCGATGGCAAGGACCCGAAGGCGGAGGCCATCGGACGCGACATCACCGAGGCGACCCCGGCCCAAGGGGTGGATCCCTTTGTGCTGCTGGGCAAGACCCTGGGCCTCCCTCCATCCACCAAGCCGGATGAGCGGATCGCCGCCCTCAAGGATCTCACCACCGATGAGCAGCCCGCAGGGGTCGCCGCCTACGCGACCTTCTTCATTGCAAAGGCCTACAAGGATTCGAACCGGAACGCGGAAGCACTCGAAACCTTCCTGACGGTCACCGGCGTCTATCCGACTGGAGGCATTGTTCTCAATGCCGCCGCCGAATTGAATGCGGCCGACATCCTCAGTGGCTTGACCCGGCGCGAAGAAGCGCTTGCACTTGTGAACTCCGCAAGCCGCAATGCTCCGGGCACGATTTTGGCCGATGAAGCAAAACGCCGTCTCGACAGCCTCAAGTAATTCCTCCACATCCTTCTCCAACTTCTCAATAACCTACGAAATGAAAAAGACGATCCAAGCGGCCATCTACGCCGCACTCATGCTGCCGATGACCGCCTTCGCCGAAGGAGCTGCCAATGGTGGCAACGTGAAGACGAAGAACCTCCTTTCCGTTTACTTTGAAGGCGGCTGGGTCATGCACATCCTGCTCCTTTGTTCGATCGCCATGGTCTGGCTGATCATCGACATCTCCTTGCGCACCGGTGCCAAGCGCATGACCCCCGAGCAGGATGTCCTCGTCGCCCAGACCTCGTTCCGCTCCGGTGACTACGTCAGCGCCTATCAGGCGATGAAGGCCGGAATCAGCCCCTTCTGCGAAGTGGTGCGCGCCGCACTCGGTTCCATCGGCTATGGCAAGGACGCCACCGAGGAAGCCCTGTATTCAACTGTCGATAAGATCAACAGCACCCTGCAAACCCGCATCAACTACCTTTCCGTGATCGGGGTTTGCGCCCCGATGGTCGGACTGCTCGGAACCGTCGGCGGCATGAAGGGAGCCTTCGCCTCCCTCGGTCAAGCAGGTCTCTCCGGCGGTGTCGGCGAACTGGCCGGTCACATCGGTGAGGTGCTTGTCGCCACGGCCACCGGATTGCTCGTCGCCATTCCCGCCTTCGGATCGTTCTACTTCCTCCGCAACAAGCTTCAGGGGGCCATCCATCACCTCCAGGAGGAGTCGGAGCGCCTGTTCCGCAATGCTCCTTACGAGTATCTTCAGAACGCGGACGTCGGTCAGGAAGAAACCTACGCCGCCCTTCCGAACTGGATCGAAGCCCCACAGGGCTGAGATGGTCGCCTGAGATCCGCATTCAAACCCAATCAACGACCACCATGGCCGGAGGAGGAGGAGGAGGAGACGGGGAACCGGAATTCCAGATCGCGCCGATGATCGACGTGCTGCTGGTGCTTCTGGTGTTCTTCGTGATGATCACATCCGCCGAGGTGTTGAAAGTGGACAAGAAGCTCACGCTGCCGGTCTCACCCAATGCCAAGGAGCGTGACAAGGACATGGCCAAACACGAGTTCGCCGTGAACCTGCGCTTCGATGAGGCAACCAACAAGGGCTTGCTGGTCATCGACGACGAGATCAAACAGAACTGGAATGATGTGCTGCCCTTTCTTCAGGACAAGAAGAAGGCTGACAACAAGCTCAGGGTGGTGGTCCGGGCCGACGGCAAGGTCCCGGCCGGTGAGATCCAGCGCATCATGAACTTCATTGGCCAGGCGGGTATCGACGACATCTCCTTCGCCGCCTCAAACAAGTAATCGGACCATGAAGAAACGCAGTCACAAACGGAAGCAGTCTTCCGAAGTCAATCTGGGATTCCAGATCGCGCCGATGATCGACGTGGTCTTCGTCATCCTGCTTTATTTCATGGTCATGGCCGGGGACATCCAGGTCGAGAACGCCCACAACACCAAGCTGCCTGGGACGCAGGAGGAGACCAAGGAGCCGGTGAACCTCCCGGATGAAATCGCGATCCGGATCGAGGATGACGGTCAGGTCTATCTGAATGATGATCCTCTCGATTCACCGGAGAACAAGGCTCTCCCCGAATTGGCAGGAAGCCTCAAGCAGCTCCGCGAAAGCAGCGACAACAGCAAGTCCACCGTGCTGGTCACCATCTACGCCAACGAACTCGCCAAGTATCAGCGGGTGATCGAGGTGCTGGATGCGCTCACGCGCGCCAAGATCTCGAACGTGACCTTCCAGGCCGGTTCACCCGATTGAGTTTCGCCCAGTTCCACATCCCATCGCCATGAAAAAGCACAGCTCCCGCAAAGTCCCCTCGTCCGAGGTCAATCTGGGGTTCCAGATCGCTCCGATGATCGATGTTGTGTTCGTGATTCTCCTCTATTTCATGGTGATGGCGGGGGATGTGCAGGTGGAGAAGTTCAATTACGCCAAGCTTCCAGGCACAGCTCCTGATTTCAAGACTTCTCCTGAATGCCCGGACGAGGTGGTCATCCGCATCGAGGACGACGGTCAGATCTTCCTCAACGATGATCCCCTCGATACGCCGGAGAGCCGCAACCTTCCCGAACTGGCCGGTAATCTTGGTCAGCTCAAGCAGAGCAATACTCCGCTTTCTGTTTCCATCCACGCCAGCGAACTCGGCAAGTATCAGCGCGTCATGGACGTGCTGGATACCCTGAGCCTGGCAAACATCACCAATATCACTTTTCAGGCAAACGACTTCTAAGAAGCGACCGCCCTTCCACGTTCCAAGTCCAACACCATCCACTCATGGACCCGAATCTAGAACCACAGTACGAATACCAGGAGGTGCACGTTCAGCCTCTGCAGAAGAAGAAAATCGGCTTCTGGGCCAAGATCGGGGGCGGATCGCTCACCATCGCGATCCTCGTCCACGTGATCCTCCTCATCGCCGGTGTATTCATTATCTTCAAATACATCCAGCCAGAAGAGAAGACCGTCGATTTCATGCCCCCGGGCGGTGGCGGCGGCGGCGGCGGCGAGCGCGGCATGGAATATGATGTCAAAAAGAAGAAGGCCGCCCAGGTCACGCCGAGCAGCAACGTGAAGCGCGTCTTTGCGGAAGGAGCGACCTCCAGCTTCGCCATTCCTGATCCCGGTGACAGCTTCGGTGAAATGTCCACCCTCAGCTCCATCACAGGTGGCGGCATGTCCGGCGGTCTCGGCGGTGCTGGCAACGGCAGCGGCTTCGGCAACGGCAGCGGCGGCGGCAAGGGCAACGGCAAGGGCTTCGGCTTCGGCGGTGGTGGTTCCGGCAAGATGTTCGGCCTCATCCCGGAGGGGATGCGGAAGCGCTGCTCGAAGGAAGACCGCCTTCAGCGTCTCAAGGACAACGGCGGCACCCCCGAGTGCGAGGAAGCCGTGGCAAAGGGCCTGCGCTGGTTGAAGGCAAACCAGAATGCAGATGGCTCCTGGGGCGGCAACAAGAAGGTCGCCATGACCGGTCTAGCCCTGCTGGCCTACTTCGGCCACTGTGAAACCCCCGTCTCCGAGGAATTCGGTGATTCATGCACCAAGGGCATCGTCTATCTGGTCAATGTTGCTCTTCAGAACGACGGGCGCATGGCGAACAACTACACGGAGAAATCCTGGTGCTACGAGCACGCCATCGCCACTTATGCCCTGGGTGAGGCCGCCACCTTCTGCAAGGACCTCAAGGTTGACATCCCATCGCTGATGGACATGGCCCAGAGGGCCGGTCAGTACATCATCGACAACCAGAACTCCAATGGTGGCTGGGCCTACTCCTATGATCGTTCCGAGGGCCACGTCGATGTCTCGGTCACCGGTTGGCAGGTGCAGGCCCTGAAGGCCTGTGAACACTCAGGCCTGAAGTTCAACGGCATGAAGGGCACAATCGACCAGGCCCTGAGCTACATCAACAAGTGCCAGAACGACAACGGTGGATACGGCTACACCGGCGCGAATCCGGCCGGCGAGGTTGACTATTTCACGCTCACCGGCGTCGGCATGCTCTGCAACCAGATGTGGGGTAAGGGATCCCGTTCCGAGGTCCGCAAGGCCGCGAAGTACATCGTGGGCAACAGCAAGTTCAACTACAACAGTGAGCATGCCGACCTCTACGGCCACTACTACGAATCCCAGGCGATGATGCAGAGCGGTGGAGGCGACTGGACCTTCTACAACGCCATGTATCGCGACCAGCTTCTCAAGAATCAGAATGGAGATGGTTCCTGGAAAAGCCCCGGTGGTGGCAAGAAGATCGTGGCCGTCGGTGCCGCCTACGTCGGAGAAAGCGCGGACGCCAAGGTTTACCGGACCTCCCTCTGCTCGCTGATGCTTGAGGTTTACTATCGCTTCCTCAGCACCGGCGGTGGCGGTGGCCTCCGCAACCGTCCCGGTATCTGAGATTCAGGATTCCTTTCGAAAAGGCCCGGAGGTGCGTGAAGCGCCGCCGGGCCTTTTTTGTGGCTTTTCATCCAGTTTGGCCAGCATCCAAGGGGATAGGCCGGTTTTGATCCCAACGAGGGGATTGAACCGAAGATGAACGAAGATGAGTATTGATGAAGAGTAGGTGAGGAAACATGCGGCACTCATCTTGTGGGTGAGTTGATTGTCTTATCCTTAACAGGAAAATGGGGAAACCACTGAAGTCACGAAAAGCACGAAAGCAGAAGCAATCGTCGCCATCTTCGCACTCATCTGATGAATGAGTCTGAAGCGTTTCGGGACTGCCTGATTTTCGTGATGTTTTGCGAATTTCGTGGTTTGTATTTCAGGATCTAAATTGATTCGTTGCGTCGCCGCGCCGTTGTGCGGGATTTCCTCTTCGGCTCTCCAACCGCTGCTCCGCTGAAGGAAAAGTGGTGAACGGGAATCCTTGTCGAGACCGTCAGCGAATCTGACACAGAGCCATGTTTGAATGGCTCCACTGCAATGAGCGGTCAGTCGATCGGCAGCTTCTTCGGAAGGAGATCCTCCGGCATTCCTGGAAGCTCACCCAGGGATTCCAGATCCCTCAGGAACCAGCGCTTGGCATCCGCGGCCTTCCCGAGGTCGGTCTCCTTGCCGCGTTTGACTATGGCCTGATAAAAACGATCCGCCGCCAGTGGGTCGCGTGCGGCCAGCCACTGCCCGGCCGTGTTGCAGAGGAGAAGCAGATTGGGATCGTTGTCAGGCAAAAGGGACGCGGCTTCCCAGGCGATGTCCGAGGCGACATGACGGTAGTGGTAGCGGCTCTGGTTCGGCAGTGGATGACGTTCCACCCGGCTGAGCTCGTCGGTTGAAATGGCTGGGAACGCTCGTTCGTTCGGAAACTCAGGAAACGAATAGGCCGACTCGGATTCCGACTCCCAATTGACGGCCCAGCCTTCCCTGAAGGATCGGATTTCGGCCAGATCGGTGCTCTCAAACTGCCAATCAAGGATTCCCCAATCCGGAGCGGCATCGGTGGAGAACAGCTTGTCACCCCAGTGGCGGTGGATCCTTGCCCGACGCCAAAGAACCGCAGCGCGGGCGGTTGGACTTAGATTCGCATCGCGACCGGCGGTCTCAAGCTTGAGATAGTGCTCCCACAGCTGCTTGAGCCCAGGCGGCATGAATTCTCCTGCCTCGGCGAATCGGCCCTCACGCGCCAGGCGACGTGCCAACTGCCAGCGAAGCCGGTTGTTAGGAGACAGCCACTCGTCCCACGACTCACGAATCTCTGGATCCAGGCAGTTGGCCGGGGTGATCGAAGGGGGCTCCTCCGCCGGTTCGTTCCCTGCGTCCTCCGCTTCCTCCTGAATGGGCCTGGGTGCCTGCCAGACAGGGGCGTGTTTGCGCACATGTTGAATCAACTCATCAGTATCCAGAACGCGTTCGACGAGATATGCCGAATCCTCGGCAAAGCCCGCCCGACGGAGTGACTCCAGTGCCTGAGGGTATTCCTGCCGGGCCAGTGCCACGATGCCCGCGTCCCCGAGCAGCCTCCCCTGGGTGAATTGTTCCAGGGTCCAACGCTGATCCGGATCAGCCGGATCGGGGATGATCTGCGAGGGTTGCCAATCCTTGTCGGCGGACATCTTGCGGATGGCGGACGACAGGAACCGATTGGCCTCCTCAAGGTTTCCGGCCCTCAGCGCGAACTTGGCCTGCAACCACAGGGTGAGGGCATCGCCCGGGTCCGAGAGATCCAGCCAATGCCGGGCCTCCTCAAAGTGGGCGGTGGCATAAAGCGCCCACGCGATTCTGGCTCCATCGTCGAGTGGAAGGGGTGCGTGGGCCGCCAAGGCCTTGAGCCATGGATCGGGCTGCCACCCGTCCTCTTCCCCGAGGAATGATCCATCGCGCGGTTGTTCGAACGTGGCCTGAAGATGCAGGTTGAGAAGACGCCTGGCCAAGGGATCCGCCGCAGCGGCGGCGAGTTGATCGGGGTCGGCGTTTTCAAGGAGGTCGGCCGCCGCGTGCCTGAGGTCGACCTCGACGGAAGCTTTTCCATTCACGAATGCTTCGTGGAAATCATGAATCGCCGCGATCGGATCCCCTTTGCCCGGTGCCAGCCAGGCCTTGGCGGCGGGGGCCAGCTTCAGCACATCGGAGGCTCCGGAGGATGCTTCCACGACGACGCGCCGATACCATTCAAGGCATTCGCCGCGATCGGTCGAGGTCTTCGCCAGCATCCAGGCTGCCCAGACACTGCGGTGTCTTCGCACCTCCGCCGGCTTTTCGAGGATGGCTTTCCAGAGGCTGCGGGCCTCGTCCTTCATGCCGACCGCGTGCAGCCTCGCGGCTTCCACATAGTCCGCCACATCGGCCGGGTATCCCTCATCGAGCGGGCGCTCCGGCAGCTCGGCGGCGGCTCCATGCTGGATCGGAAATTCGGACATGCCGATTTCCTCGAGCCCCGTCAGCAGGCTGGTCCGGACTTCCCGATAGTGCTGGCTTCTTCCGGCGATGACCTCGTCGGCCAGCCCTTCCTTTTTCCAATCCGCTTCCAGTTCCGCAACCTCCAAGGGGATTTGCGAAAGCAGACCTGACTGTCTCGCGAAGGCGGTGACGGGTGGCACGGGTCGGCCATCGATTCGATAAAGCCCGGCAATGAATGAAACCGGCGGAACCCCCAGCGCGGCTTGAGGTTTGTCCAGAACCGTGTCCGGAAAGAAAGGCCCACAGGCGTGGGTGCTGGTGAGAAGGGAAATCCAGGCAACGAGGCCGGGAGCAACACGGAGATTCATGGAGCGAAGTGCCACTCCATACGTGCTTCTTTTCCCGACGTTCTCAACCATCCAGTTGGAATTTTTTTGCCCGGATCAATCCATGGCCAGATCTCCGGGCGGCGGATGAAATGGAGTCCGTCGGCTCGATGCTCAAGACGATAGGCCCCGGCTCCATCGGCTGCGATCACCGGGCTGGTGACGATGATTTCCGCAGGCAGCGGAGCGGGAAATCCCCCGCGGTTCATCACGAAAAGATCCCCCGTGCCCGCATGATCGACGGCCTCGAACGAAAGCTCGGCGGCGGCTTGCTCGCCTTTGGAAACCTTGGCCAGCGTGTCCCAGGTCCAGTTCCTGCGATCCCCCTCGATCGGCAGCCGATACCAGATCACCGCACGCAGTCCGGCGGGCGGATCCTTCATCCATTCCTCGATCAGCTTCGCACTCTCGATGGGATCGGCGAAGGCGAACGACTTTCTCGCCGGAACACGGTCCTGCGGCGGAAGGTCCTCGGAGACGACCTCGATGACCTTGTCGTCGCGGTCGAACCAGACCTCGCAGCCATAGGTCGCCATGGCCACGCGAAACGGCACACCCAGGGCGGCGGCGCGTTTCACTGCGGCTCGGCTGGCGAGCGGATCGAAAAGCAGCACCGGCGCGGTCGGGCTCTTCGGCAGGTTCAGCGAGTGGACCTGGAGGACATAGCCGGGCCGATCCCGGATGAGCTGGGGGAAATCGGGCTCATCCATCCACGATGGCAGCACGGTTGGGACGAGAGGCACCTTTCCAGCAGCCTTCTGGAGCGAACCGAGAAGCGCCCGATAGCGGTTCAGCCGCTTTTGTGGGCAGTCGTAGTCGCATTGGATCTCGCGGGGCGAAAGCGCCGCGAGGGACCGGACCACGGTGGCCACTTGTGCGACCTGATCGTCGGTCCATTCCAGCCCGGCGGCCGAGGCTCCGATGCGCAAGACAAGGCCACAGCCCGGAGTCGGCAGTCTGTTGGATACCGGGCGTTCCACGACAAAGCTCCTGCCGTTCCAACGAAGCTCGGCGGCCCTGACGTGGAAGGTCGCAATCGCTCCGGCGGCGCGCTGCATGGCGCTGGACACCGCAGGACGATCCGGATCCTGCCAGACATAGGCCTCGATGCCCGGGGCCGGGCGCGATTCCTTGCGACAGGTGGTCAGGAAAAACGGCAGCAAACAGAGCCAGCAAAGGGAGCGAAGCATCCGGATCGGTTCTAGGAGAAAGTCCGGTTTTGCCAACGACCGATCCCTTTTTTCGGGGTTTTCGTTCTTTGACTGGTCGGACCGCATCACTGGGTCTCAGCATGGAAAAGTGATCCTTTGGTGTCCGACGATTTCCAATACCCGCATGAACCTTCGTCTCCGATTTCATCTCAAGGCCTGCGCTTTCGCCTTTGTCCTGATGGCCTCCGCGCCCGGCATGCTTGGCGCGGCTGAGCCTTTTCATTTCCATCATGAGAATATCCTGGGCACCTCGCTGGATCTGCAGGTCTCCACTCCTGAGTCCGGCCAAGCCGCAACCGCCGAGGCGGTGGTGCTGCAGGAAGTCGATCGGCTTCGGAAGATCCTCAGTTCGTATGATCCCCAGAGTGAACTCAGCCGTCTCAACGCCGCTGCCGGACCGATGGTCGTTTCCCAGGAGTTGCTCGAGGTGCTGACTGCCTACGATCTCTGGCAGTCGAAATCACGCGGCGCCTACAACGGTCATCTCGATCAGTTGATCGCGCTCTGGAGCAAGGCGGAAAAGTCCGGGAGCGTTCCGAGCCCAGCGGAGTTGAAGCCGGTCATCGACTCCCTGGCCTCACCCGGCTGGAAGATCGATGCCGCCACCCGCACGGTGACCCGGCTTTCGCCACCGCAGAGCCTGAATCTCAATTCCCTCGGCAAGGGCTACATCGTCAGCAAGGCCGCCGTGGCCGCGCGCAAGGCAGTGCCGACCCTGACCGGGCTGTTGGTCAACATCGGCGGTGACATTTACGCCAGCGGCCGCCCAGCCGATTCGGCATCGTGGGAAATTGGAGTCGCCGACCCGAGGCGCAGCGCCGACAACGCCCCGCCACTGACCAAGGTGCATCTCGTGGATCGGGCCATTTCCACCAGTGCCGCCTACGAACGCGGCTACACGATCGCCGGTCATCGTTACTCGCACATCCTCGATCCCCGCAACGGCATGCCTGCCGAGGGAGTGTCCAGTGCCACCGTGATAGCCGCCAACAATGCCAGTGCCAATGCCATGGCCACCATGCTCTGCGTGCTCAAGCCGGAGGAAGGGCTCGAACTCGTCAAATCCACCCCCGGCGCGGAATGCCTGATCATCGCAGCGGATGGCCGCCAGCTACGCAGTCCGGGATTCGCGGCCCTCGAATCCGGATCAAGCCCGAGTCCTCCCTCTTCTGGGCCGAATGCCTGGCCCAGCGATTTTCAAGTCGCCATCGCCATCGACCTGATCAAGCCGGACACCGGCGGACGCAAGGCGAAGAGGCCCTTCGTCGCAGTCTGGGTGGAGGACTCCACCGGCAAGCGCGTTCGCACCGTCACGGTCTGGGGTCGTGAAAGGAAATACCTGCGCGACCTGCGGGCCTGGTGGAAGCTTGCCCAGACCCAGCCGGAATGGGCGGCCACCGTGACCCGCGCCACCCGCAATGCCGGCCAGCATCGCATCGAGTGGGACGGCAAGGACGATCAGGGTCAGCCCCTTCCGATGGGCACCTACACGGTGACGCTCGAAGCCGCCCGCGAGCATGGCACCTATGCCATCCAGCGCGGCCAGATCGTTTGCGGGAAGTCCGCCGCAAAGGGCACGATTCCCGCCGGGACCGAGTTTGGTGAAACCCAGTTGACCTACGGCCCCGCCGCTCAATGAGCATGAACGCCCAGCAGTGGAAATCATTCGTCCGGAAGTGGACGCGAACCCTCCACATCTATCTCTCGATGCTCGGGCTGCTGGTGCTCGTGTTCTTCGCGGCCACCGGTTTCATGCTGAATCACGAGGACTGGTTCGGCTTCGCGGAGCCTCATGTGGAGACGAAAAATGGAGTCATTGCTCCCGCTCTGCTGGAAAATCCGGACAAGCTCGCCATCGTCGAATTGCTGCGGAAGGACTACGCGGCCACCGGCGCGCTGGATGCCTTCGAGATCGAGGACGACCAGATCTCCGTCATCTTCAAGTCCCCAGGCCGACGCACCCAGGCGACGATCACCCGACCTGACGGGCAGGCCGAAGTGTCGATCGAGACCCATGGGTTCGCCGGTCGCCTGGTGGAACTCCACCGCGGTGTGGATGCCGGCCCTGCGTGGCGACGGATCATTGACGCCTCCGCGATCCTGTTTCTGATCATCGGCCTAACAGGTCTGACGCTGTGGATGTTCGTGCCGAAGTGGCGTCCGATTGGCCTGCTGGCCGTGGCCGCTTCCATCGCGATCTGCGCGACGGTCTATTTCACGCTTGTGCCGTGATCAGCCCATCATCGCACGCACCGCATCCTCGTCGATCACCGGCACCTTGAGCTGGATCGCCTTGTCGCGCTTGGAGCCACCGCCTTCACCCGCGACGACGAAGTGAGTCTTCGCAGACACCGAGCCGGACACCTTGCCGCCCTTTTCCTCAATGAGCCGTTTCATCTCATCACGGTCGATCGACAGCGTTCCCGTCAGCACGAAAGTCTTACCAGCGAGTGGCATCGCGGACAGATCCACCTCGGCGGCCTTGGGAAGATAGTTGGCGGAGGCCGGATTCAATTCGAGTTCCCGAAGCCGCTCCAGAACATGATGTCCAGCTTCGGAGGCGAAGAAGGCCAGCACGGACTCCGCCACAACCTGTCCTGCATCCGGCGAGACCTGGTAAGCTGAAATCTGGGCTGTCAGGCCATCAATTCGGCGCTTCAGCTCTTCATGTTCAACCTGCCGTCTGACCTTCTCCTCATCGGTCCTTGGGGGATTCTCCTTATTGCGTGGAGATATGCTTTTACGTTCTGCATCCAACTTGGAGATTTCCTGAATGACCCGAAGGATCGGGCTTTGCGAAAGCTCCAACAGATTCGCATGCAGCCGCGATAGCTCCTTCGCCGCTGATTCCCCGACCTGGCGGATGCCCATCGCGTAGAGCCAGCGGGCAAGTGGCTTCGTGCGGGCCTGTTGCAGGGCCTCGATCACCTTCGCCGCGTTCTTTTCTCCGAAGCGTCGGGGTTCCTCGTCGGTGCCGAGGTTCAGGCTGCCGAGGGTGGCTTCGTTGAGTTCGAACAGATCCAGCGGCGTGCGGCAGATGCCCCGGGAAACGAGCGCCTCCGCCACGGTTTCGCCGAGGCCCTCGATGTCGAGTGCCTTGCGCGAGGCGAACTGCTTGATCTTGGAAACCGCCTGCGCCGGGCACTCGAAGTTGGTGCAGCGCCACGCGACGAAACCCTCCTCCTTCGAGATCGGTCCGTGACACGATGGGCACTGACCGCCGACGTGGTCGAAGAGCGAGAATGGCTTGGTGTCCGGAGATCTTTTCTCCAGCACGACCTTCACGACCGCTGGAATGATCTCGCCTGCCTTTTCGATGATGACCGTGTCGCCGAGCCGGATGTCCTTGCGCTGGATCTCCTCCTCGTTGTGCAGCGTGGCGCGGGAAACGGTGGTGCCGGAAACGAGCACCGGATCGAGCTCCGCCACCGGGGTCAGAACGCCGGTGCGCCCGACCTGCACGGTGACCGAATGCAGCCGGGTCTCCTTCTGCTCGGGCAGGAACTTGTAGGCGGCAGCCCAGCGGGGGGCGCGCGAAGTGTAGCCGAGTTGTTCGCGTTCGCGTCGGTCGAGGACCTTCACCACTGCGCCGTCGGTGCCGTAGCCGAGGTGGTGGCGGTCATGATTGATCTTCGCCACGGCCTCTAACAGACCGTCGAGCGTCGAGACGGTGAAGACCGGCTGGTTTCTCGGGATGCCGAGCGAATCGAGCAGGGCGTGAAAGTCATGCTCACTCGGAAGTTCAGGTCCCTCGTAGGCTCCGAGTCCGTGGGCAAGGAAGGCAAGTGGTCGCTGGGCAACGATCTTCGGATCGAGCTGCTTCAACGTTCCGGCGGTGGCATTTCGGGGATTTGCAAAGGTGGCCAGACCCTGCTCATCGCGCTCCGCATTCATCGCCGCGAAGGCCTCGTTCGGCATGAAGATCTCGCCGCGGACTTCGAGGAGGGAGGGGAATTGGGGATTGGGGATTGGGGATTGGTGATTGGGGAGATCGCCTTCGGTCAGCACTTGAAGATCGATCGGGATCAATTCTCCGTCGGACGTCTTGATGAGGTTGCCAATATGCGCATCGGCAATTTCAGTTCCGGAATCATCCTTCCATCGGTTGTGACCAATCGATCTGTAGCCGTTGGTGATGAACCATTCGTGTACTTCTTCAATCGTTGGCGCCGATCCGTCGACGAAAGGTTGGGACACCACGAATACAGGACCCTCCGCAGTTTCCAGGATTCCGTGGAACTGGATGTCGTCACCGAACAGCCGGTTGCAGGATGCTATGTTTTGGAGATAAGCAATGCTTCCCTGTGCTCCGAAGTAAGGAGGGAGCGTGAATTTGACGACACGCTTCAGTTCCTCGAGATAAAAAACGGTGTGCTCGGACTGGCCACCTAGTTCCCGCCAGCCTTTGACGATATTGTGGAATCGTCTTGGATCGATAATCCGACCAGCGTCAGCTCCCCATTCAAGAATGGATTGGGCTTCCTGTCGGAGCCGTTTCTGAACATCTGCTCCATCGCTTGCTGATAGGTCATTGGCGAGTTTCTGTCGGAGGCTTTCAGCCGTGCCTTGCGCAGGCGTTCCGCGAGCTGCTGGGCTTGAGTCGCTGCGTTCATAAGGTGGAAGATAGGGGAGGATGCTTGCGAGGTCAACGGGCTGCTCGGAGGCGGCCCTGCGATGCAGTTCCAGCGGAATGCTCCGGATCGTGCGGACATTGTTCGTCACGTCGTCGCCGGTGGTGCCGTCACCACGGGTGGCAGCATAGTCGAGTTGGCCATTCCGATAGACCAGCGAGACGGCCACGCCATCGATCTTGGGCTCGACCGTTACGGTGACGCTCTCGCGGCCGAGGTTTTTCTGAAGGCGTTTGTAGAAATCGATCAGCTCTGTCTCCGGCACTTCGGCGTCCTTGATCTCGAACACATCATCAATGCTCAACATCGGCACCAGATGGGTGACCTGTTGGAAGCCGTCGATGGGGGCACCGCCGACGCGTCGGGTGGGCGAGTTTGGGTCGGCGAATTCCGGATGCTTTGCCTCCAAATCTTCCAGTTCGCGGTAGAGCCGGTCATACTCCGCATCCGAGATCTCCGGCGCGGCGTCGGTGTAGTAAAGCCGGTTGTGGCGCGCCAGTTCGTGGCGCAACTGGCGGATCCGGGTGATCGGGGTGGAGAAGAGATCGTCCATGTGACGGCCGCAACGTTGAACCATGGATGGGTGCGGATCGACACCGATTTTGGCCCGGATCAGACTTTCGGCCTCAAAAACCTGCAGGCCAGCCAGGCTCCGCAGATCCCGCCGGAAACATCCGCCGTCCAGTCGGCGGGATCATTTCCAGACCGTCCGGGCACGAAGCTTTGATGGAACTCATCGATGGCCCCCACCAGCGCGATTGCGACAACGGTCATGAGCAGGGGTTTGCGAACTTTTCCGGCGGGCCGGATCAGCCCGCTCCCTAACAGAACGCCACCACCGAAGTAGTAGCCGAAATGATAGATCTTGTCGATGTAGCGGATCTCCTCGCCCAGAGGCATGTCACGGTGGCCGGAGGAAAGCCACCAGAGCACCCCGAACCAAATGGCGAAGGCCGCCAGCCAAGGGGCCGGACGCGAGGGCAGTCGGGCTGCCAGGCTATTGCTTGCGCATTTCATCCTCAAGTCGCTCGGCCAGCCATTGCTTCATCATCGACTGGTAGTTGAGGAAACGGGAACGGGCGATGCGCTTGATGCGGGAAAGCATGCGGGGATCGAAGCGCAGCGTGATCGTGGTGGATTCCTTGGTGTCGGACTCCAGCACCGAGGCCGACATCAGACGGGCATCCAGTTCGTGCTCGTTCCAGAAAATGGCTTCGGCTTGTTCGTCGGCAAACTCCGGAATCTCGGACCAGCGGGTGATTGGTTTCATCGGGCAGGAAAGGGGTTCAACGGAGTTCGGCGTACTTGCGGTCGTAGAAGCGCTGTTCGCCCTCCGACATGATGCGCGCGGAGATCACGCGGGTCGCCTTGCCATCGGTGCGGAAGCAGAGGAACAGGTAGCGGTCTCCAACGGTGCGCCCGAGGGCATAGAAGCGTCCCTCGCCATCGGCTCGGTCCACATCGGGAAGAAAGCGGACGGAAAATGGGTCTTCGAGCGCTTCCTCGATCTCCTTGGGTTTGATGTCGCGGAGGTCGAAGTGGACGTCGATGATGTCGAGTTCCATAGGTTGGGTCAAATGAAGGGCTGGCGGCAGGAAAGCGGAAGCGGAGACGATGGGGAAGCGGTAATCTGGGAAATCCGGAATGCCCTGCTTATTGGGGATTGGGCGGAAATAAGGTTCCCCCGCCGTTCCCTTCCCTTTCGGGCTTCGCAGACTGATACGGTTGGGGAATCGTCCGCCCGAGGATGTTGCTCTGGCCGGTCCTGCCACCCGGTCCCGTGATGACCGCGAAGGTCGGGATCAGATTGCCGTTCTCCTTTTGCTCCTGTTGCTTCCGGATCGCTTCCTGGATCAAGGCCTGGGCCTGGGGTGAAAGTGGGCCGAAGGGACCGTTTCCGCCGAGGAGCGACGTGGCGAGCAGTCGGGCCAGGTCGATGGTCACCGGATTCGGCACCTGCTGGCCGTTCGGATGCATGATGATCATCTGGCCGGCCGGCACGAAGACCGGGTTCTTGTTGCCGTTGATGAAGAGCTTCTGGGTGCCTTCGAGGGTGATCAGCTTGATCCATTTTCCGGCACTGTATTCGAACATCACCGTCGTCCCCGTGATCGCAGCCGTCACGGTGGCGGTGCGGATCGTGGCTCCGCCATTGGACTTCGGGACCTGCAGCAGGATCGAGCCCTGGCTGAGCTCCACATCCCGTCCGCCGGAGCGGAAGCTGAACACGGAGTTCTGGCCGAGCCGGGTCACCGTGTTGTCGGAAAAGGTCAGCTCGGCCCGCGAGCGGCGACCGGTCTGAACGGAAGTCGAGCCGCTGACCGTGTCACCGACAGAGGCCGCGCGTGCGGAGGAGCCGTCCGGGAAAAGCTGCACTTCGTTCACCGCTTGGGTGATCTTGGCGGACTTCAGCGGATCACCATGGGCGCCGGCCAGAAGCAGGAGGGAAAGCAGGGCGGTGGAGGTTGCCGTTTTCATGGGAACTCAGGTTGAGGAATTAGAATTCAAAGGTGGCACCCACTCCGAGACCCACGGTCCAGGCTTGGAAATCGCTGCCGGCCAGGACGCTGTTCGAGTCGGTATCGCTGAAGAAAACCGAAGTGGAGACCCGCGCGCTTTTGCAAGGCTTCCAAGTCAACTCGACTCCGACGACCTGGTTGAAGGTCTGGGCCTTTTCAATACGGAATGGAGCCAGAGAGGTCACGTTGTTCCCTTCTCCATCCCAATAGGCACCGCGCCAGGAAGCGGTGGCGCTCAGGGTGTCGGTGATGAAGTAGGTATAACCGAGTTCCAGCGCGTACTCGTCGCGCTTGAGATCTTCCGGGTTCGCCTGAAGATCGAAGGCGGCACTGACCCCGGTGGAAATCTGATGGCGGGCGGAGTTGAAGAGCACCTTCTGCGCACCAAGCCGGATGCGGCTGGCGTCGTAGTCGTTGTCCAGGATGGAGCCGGTCGTCAGCATCTGATACTCGAGACGGCCATAAACGAGGAGGTCATCCAACTGGGGCAGCGCCTTCAGAGCTCCGACATGGGCCGAGAAGTTCTCAAAATCCGTCGCGTCGCCCTGATCAAAGCGCAGCCACTGCTGCTCCACGCCGACATCGGCGAACCAGCCGGCGGCGATCTTCGGCTGCCACGAGGCGGCGATCCGTCCAGCCCACAACCAGGAGTCCTCGCTGAGGCCCGGGATGGTGGACGGGGCGTTTTCGGTCCAATAAAAATCCGAGGAAACCTCCACCCGCACCGGCGGCAGGCCCTTGTATTCGCCCAGCACTTCCTGCACGCCGAGATCCGAGTCCGCCGGTGAGAACGGGGCGAAACTTCTGCCTGCGTCCGTGCTGTCCGCCTCAAGCTGGGCCGGGTCATAGTCCGGGCGCGAGCTGCTGAGGAAACGGTCGATGGCGGCGGGCGATTGGGCCAGCGCCAGCGAAGGGCTGAGCAGCAGTGGGAGTAAAACGGGCATTCTCATGGGGAACTTTTCCTGTTAGTTTCGTCGGAGACTAGAGACCGTGCTGCCTCATGACAAGCCTCCTCGCAATTTCCAGAAAACCCGCCCTGAGAAAGGCTGCGGTGGCGTTTCTGGGTGGAGTGGCGGCACTGGGACTGGCGTTCGTGCCGCCGATGCCCACCTTCGTGAGCAAGGCCGAACAGTGGATCTCCGACGCGATCCTCCGCACCACCGGAGGCCCTCCTGAACGGAAAGATCTGGTCCTGCTAGGCATCGACGATGCCAGCATGTCCGACAGCGATCTCGATCCCTCCGAAGTGAAGTCGGACCCGGTGCTGGAAATGATGTCGAAGCGCTTCCCCTGGGATCGCAGCGTGTGGGCGGCCACGATTGACCGTCTGGCGGACGCGGGAGCGAAGGTCATCGCCATCGACCTCATCGTGTCCGAGCCAAGCACGCCTGAGGCCGATCAGGCGCTGGCCGATGCGATCGCCCGCCATCGCGACAAGGTCGTGCTGGTCTCTGTTTTCGCTCCGGCGGGTTCGGTTGGTGATGGCGGCGACCAGCTGACCCTCAGTGAGCCTCTTGCCGAGTTCTTCGGGCCTGGTCCGGACGACACCCGCTGCGGGTTTGTCAATTTCAACCCCGATCAGGATGGAATCATCCGCTCGGTGAAGTACCGCACGACCCCGAGGGAGATGAACGGCGTGCTTCCCCGTCCTGATGAATCCCCGGTCCGCTCGTTCAGCGGCGAGATTCTGGAGGCCTTGGGGAAACCCGTCCCCGACGGGAAACGCCAGTTGCGCTTTTCGATAAGAAAGGAGGGAGGGGCCACCGAAGTTTACGCGCCCCGCAGCGTCCGCTCGATCTTCGTTCCGAAGGAGTGGCGGCAGAACTACGATGAAGGTCGTTTTTTCAAGGACAAGGTCGTCCTCATCGGCCCCACGGCTCCACGTTTCCATGACCTGCACGCCACACCGGGAGGCCTGATCAGCGGTCCGCAGCTTCACATGCAGGCCCTCGCCTGCGGGCTGGAGGGGAGCTTTTACACTCCGGCCGACAGCATCGGGCTGCTTTCCATCTGTCTCACGCTCGTCACCTCCATCTGGGCGGTGATCTGGTCGTGGTGGGTGAAGCGTCCGCTCCGCTCCGCCGTCGGCGCGCTGGTGTTCGTCGGCGTGATCCTGTTCGCCGCGGTTCTTTTCGGGGCGCAGTTCTCCCGGCAGCTTCCCATCGTGGTCTCGCTCTTTGCGTTCATCACCGGTTGGATCGCCGCACTCAGCTACGACCTCATCACCGAGCGTCTCGAAAAAGGCCGGCTCAACCGCGAGTTCCGCCGCTTTGTGTCACGCGACGTCGCGGACTTCCTTGTGAGGAATCCGGAGCTCTACAAGAGCGTTGCCAGCGGCAGACGCCGTCGGGTCGTGGTTCTTTTCTCCGACGTCCGCGGTTTCACCAGCCGCTCCGAGCACACCGAGCCCGCCGAACTCGTCAGTCAGCTCAACGAGTATCTGACCCGCATGGTCAGCACCGTGTTCCAGCATCACGGCACCCTCGACAAGTTCATCGGCGATGCCGTCATGGCCCACTGGGGCGCGCTGGAGGATGGCAGCGAACGCGACCACGCCCGCCAGGCCGTCGGGGCGGCGCTGGACATGATCACTGGCCTGGCCGAGTTGAACGCGAAGTGGGCCGCAGAAGGACGGGATCCCTTCGAAATCGGCATCGGTCTCCATCTCGGCGATGTCCTGGCCGGGGAGATCGGCTCGGTCGACAAGATCGAGTTCGGCGTCATCGGTGATGCCGTCAATCTCGCCTCGCGCATCGAGGGCCTCACCAAGTACTTCGGCGTCCAGCTCCTCGTCTCCGATGCCGTCGCCCACAAGGTCGAGCAGCAGGCAGGCCTGCGGAATGTCGGACGGGTTCGCGTCAAGGGCCGCGTCGAGCCCGTCGAGCTCCATGCTCCCTCGCGTGGGGAACCCCTGGACCAACAGTTCCAGGCCGCCCTCCAACTCTTCATGGCGGGCGATTTCCAAGCGGCAGCCGCTTCCTTCAAGGCCTATCACGAACTCGACCCCGACGATGGCGCGGCCAGGCGCCTCTGGAAATGGTCCGGCGACTACGCCACATCGCCCCCGCAGAATTGGGACGGCACGGTCATCATGGAAAGCAAGTGAGGGGAGAAAGCACGAAACTCGAAACTCGAAATTCGAAGCACTAAATTCTGAGAAGCTGTCTTAAAAATTCAGAAGAGTCGTTTAAACCACGGATTAACAGGATGGACACAGATCAAGAACTCGAATGAAAACGCATTAATGGGTTCATTCTTCGAGAAGAAGTCC
>JAIXPW010000253.1 GCA_027485995.1 Verrucomicrobiaceae bacterium | reverse complement strand
GTTCATCCGTTCGAAAAAGTGCCTCTAAATGAGCTACTTACGGAAATCGACCACAGAACCTTCATGAATCAAGATTCTAACCAATTGGATTTGTTTTAGTTACAACCGGACGCCCGTGGCTGGTTATGAGTGGATTCCCGGCTTGAAGAGGGGGGCTGAGAGCGGTCTGTGTTATGGTCCGGAAGGTATCACCATTAAGACGTGCTGCGTATATTTCCGGAAGGGATCTTTCGATTGCGAGATTTCGAATCGTAACTAGGAAAGCCCGAGCAAATGAATCCGCCGAACAAAACGCTCCATCCAACGGCGAACAGCCTCCTATTTGACCTCGATCTTCCATCCCGCCGCGGATGCGCTCAAACGTTGCGACCGGAAATAGCCTCAGATCCCGAAGCCGCCGGAAACCAGGAGCCACAGCGGGATCGTGCACAGCAGCGCCGGCACCCAGGGCTTGCGCTTCGGTTTCTCCCTTCCCATGTGCTGACCATGCGCGGGCCTGCCCAACCCGAAAGGCCGTCAACTCAGGGCGGCGGCTGGGTTTCCTCGGCCACCGGCTCCTCGTCCTCCACGTCATCGACCGCAGACTCAAGGTCACGGCGCAGGCGCTTCGAGATCAGCGGCCGGATCAGGCCATAGGCCAGATAGAGGCTGAAAAGGACCACCGGCATCTTGTAGCGGTATTGCACGGTCACCATGACCAGCAGGGCCGCCAGAATGATCATCCAGAAGGTGCCCTTGGTCTTCAGGTCCACCTTCTTGAAGCTGGGGTAACGGACGTCGCTGATCATCAGCCAGGACAGGCAGAGCATGGCGGCGGCGAGTGCGTATTTCCAGAAGCCGAGGTCACGGTCGGTGCGGTAGATGTCAATGATCAGGAAGGTGAGCGAAGCGATGAATCCGGCCGCCATCGGGATCGGAATGCCCCGGAAATCCGAGCGGTCGCCGGGCTTTTTCGGCAGCGCGGCGAGGCAGTTGAAGCGGGCCAGGCGCATGGCACCGCAGAGCAGGTAGATGAATGCAATCGGCCAGCCGATGCTTCCTGGAAGCTGGAACAGCACGGCCTTGCTCAGCAGCATCGCCGGGGCCATGCCGAAGGAGACGATGTCCGCCAGCGAATCAAACTCACGGCCAAAGGGTGAATCCTGGCCACCCAGGCGCGCGAGCCTTCCGTCCAACAGGTCGAAGAGACAGGAGCCGAAGATCAGCAGAATCGCATACTCATAGTACTTCCGGGTGATCTCGAAGGTCTCCTTCGGCGAAAGCTTTTTCGCGACCGTCTCCGATCCCTTCTTCTCGGCGATCTCGCTGGCCGGGGCATCTGCGGTGAGCTTGTTCACTTCATCGAACCTCGCGACCTCGATCATCCCGAAGAAGATCATCAGCACGGCAAAGAACCCGCACATCAGGTTGCCCGCCGTCATTGCATTCGGCAGGAAATAGATCTTCGGTTCGTCCGGGTCTCGCTGGTGGGCCATGGCGCGCTGCTTTTCACACAGGATCGCGCCGGGAAACAGTGGAAAATCCGGGAGCGCCACCTAACCTCCGCCCATGTCCACACCGTCGGTCACTCCTGAATGGAAAATGGGAGCCATCCTCGAAGCCCTTCCCGGAGCCAAACGCGCCCTCTTCGCCCGCTACCATCTCGGTGGCTGCCAGAGCTGCGCGTTCTCGAATGAGGAAACGCTGGCCGAGCTGGCCGCGCGATCCGAACTCGATCCGCAGGAGGTCGTCGAACACCTGCTCGACAGCCATCAGCACGACCTCGGCATGCTCATTTCCCCCAGCGAGGCAAAGCGCGAGCTCGATTCCGAGAACAGCCCGCGTCTCATCGACATCCGCACCCGTGAGGAATTCGAGGCGGTCGCGATTCCAGGCAGCGGGTTCTTCACCCAGGAACTCCAACAAGCGCTCTTCGCCGAGAAGCCCGACACCCGGATCTTCCTCATCGATCACAACGGCCGCAATGTCCTCGACCTCGTCGCCTGGTTCCGCGGCCATGGCTTGAAGGAAACCTTCGGCATCCAGGGCGGCATCGATGCGTGGAGCCAGGAAATCGATCCTACGCTGCCCCGCTATCGCATCGAAGTGGATGGATGAGCGGGTGGCCTTCTGATGATCGGGCGATCCGGACGCCTGAATGATCCGCCGCTGGGCGACCCGTTCGGTGCTGAAAATTGAGCACTTCACCCTCTGAGGTGCAGGAAACCACATTCTCCCTTTCATTTTCGGGAAAATCCCCTTTTGTTCCGCGCATGGTTCCGCCGACTGAAATCGCAGAGAAACCCGTCAAGCGCAAAGCCCCCAAGGCCTGGTCCACCGAAAAGTCGGCGGAGCTTTACGGCATTGATGAATGGGGTCACGGCTTCTTCGGCGTCAACAAGGCCGGTGAGGTCACCGTGAAGCTCACCGACGAAGCCGCCACCGCGAATGTTTCGCTGCCCCAGATCATCGAGGGCCTGAAGGATCGCGGCACTCCCCTGCCCGTGCTGCTGCGCTTCCGCGACCTGCTCCACTCCCGCATCACCGAGATCAACGTTTCCTTCCGCAAGGCGATCAAGGACGTCGGCTATCGCGGCCAGTATCGCGGCGTTTACCCGATCAAGGTCAACCAGCAGCGCCAGGTCATCGAGGAGATCGCCGAGTTCGGGAAAAAATTCCACTACGGCCTCGAAGCCGGCTCGAAGCCCGAGTTGATCGCCGCCCTCGCCCACATGCACGATCCGGAGGCCTACCTGATCTGCAACGGCTACAAGGACGAGGAGTTCATCGACCTGGCTCTCCACGCCCAGAAGATGGGTCTCAAGGTGATGCTGGTGCTGGAAATGCCTTCCGAGCTCGAACTGATCCTCGAACGCTCCCGCAAGCTCAAGGTCCTGCCGAACCTCGGTGTCCGCGTCCGGCTTTCCACCCGTGGTGCCGGCCACTGGCATGAGTCCGCCGGTGACAAGTCGGTCTTCGGTCTTTCCGCCTCGCAGGTGATCGACGTGGTGGACCGCCTGAAGGAATCCGGCCACATCGGCTGTCTGCGCATGCTCCACTACCACCAGGGCAGCCAGATCCCGAACATCGCCGCGATCCGCGAAGGTGCCACCGAGGCGATCCGCATGTATTGCGACCTCGTCAAGGAAGGCGCGCCGATGGGCGTCCTCGACATCGGCGGCGGCATGGCGGTCGATTACGACGGCTCGCACACGAATTTCCACTCGTCCTGCAACTACTCGATCCCCGAGTACTGCACCGACATCATCGAGACGATCTCGCAGATGTGCGACAAGTCGGGCGTCTCCCATCCCGACATCATCTCGGAGTCCGGTCGCGCCGTCGTCGCCTACTACTCGGTGCTGATTTTCAACATCCTCGACGTCACCAGTTCCCAGACCACCGAGAAGGAACCTGCGATCCCGGAAAAGGCCCCGCAGAACCTGCTCAACATCATCGAGGTCAACAAGGCCCTGACGAAGAAGAACCTCCAGGAGTGCTTCAACGACGCCATCTACTACCGCGACCAGATGCGCGCCCAGTTCTTCTACGGCAGCGCCACACTCCGCGAACGCGGCCTGGCCGAGGCCTGGTTCTGGCACATCCTCACCAAGATCTCGAAGCTCATCCACGACCTCGATGAAGTGCCGGAAGACCTGCGCGAGCTGTCCTCCACGCTCGTCGATTTCTACTACGGAAACTTCAGCCTGTTCCAATCGCTGCCGGACTCGTGGGCCATTGATCAGCTCTTCCCCGTCATGCCGATCCATCGCCTGGAAGAGCAGCCACGCCAGCGCGCCGTGCTGGCCGACATCACCTGCGACTGCGATGGCAAGATCGACCGCTTCATCGACAAGGAGGACGTGGCCAAGGTCCTGCCGCTTCACGCCTTGATTCCGGACCAGCCTTACTACGTCGCGGTCTTCCTCGTCGGAGCCTATCAGGAAACCCTCGGCGACCTCCACAATCTGTTAGGCGACACCAACGTCGTCGGCGTCCATCTTGAAAACGGCAAGCCGGTTTACACCCACGAGGTCGAGGGCGACACCGTGGCGGATGTGCTCACCTACGTCGAATACGACCCGAAGGAACTGGTCACCAAGTTCCGCAACTTCGCGGAGAAGGCGGTCGTCGAAGGCCGCATTTCACCGAAGGAACGCCGCGAGATCCTCGACAAGTATCGCGACGGACTTTCCGGATATACCTACTTCGAGAGCTGAGGTCGCAAGGGTGTGTTGCCAGAGTCGGCGGCGATATTTCAAGGCATCGTCGCCGATCCAGCCGGAGTTAAGCCTCAGGATGAGACGTCTTCGTTGAAGAACACCTTGATGAACTTCATGCCCTTCTGCTCGTCGAAGCCGCGCTCGATGACGGAATCCGCTTGATCGGTGAAGCCGGGCTTGAGGTGGATCTCGACGCCGGTGTCGAGCTTCACCACCGCGCCGATCTTCCGCTTGGCCTTGTTCACGTCCTTTTTGGAAATCGTGAAGGTGTCGTCGAGCTTCTGGCCTTCCTCACGCTCGAAGCGCTCGCGGTGTTCGGTGAACTTCGCGACGGCTTCCGGCGTTTTCAGGACCTCCTGCTCGAACTCCTGCAGGCTGAAGTTCTCCTTTTCCTCGAAGTAGGTGATGGCATCGCGCGCGGCGGTGCAGCCTTCCCACGGCGGGGCATCGGACTCGGTGGCCTTGGCGGTTTCCTTGTTCTCCTTTTCGACGAAGGCGACGGCCATGTTGGCGTATTTATTCGTCAGGAAGGAACTGTCGGTCACCGGCACCACGCCGAGGAAATCGCGAACCCAGAAGCGGGTATCGCCGCCGGAGCGGTCGAAGGTGAGGACGTAGTAGCCCTTGTGCGGGAAGTGGTTCAGGATGAGGCAGCCCTTGTCGATCTTCTCGGGGTTGATGCCCTGCTCGGTGGAAAGCTGGAGGTCGCCATCGCGGGTGGAGATGCTGAGGAAGGGCACGACGCTTTCCGACTTCAGGATGCAGATGCCCTGGGTGAGGTCGCCGTTGACCTC
>JAIXPW010000054.1 GCA_027485995.1 Verrucomicrobiaceae bacterium | reverse complement strand
CGGTTGGTGGCGGCGATGATGATGACGCCCTCCTGGGTGTCGAAGCCGTCCATTTCAACGAGGAGCTGGTTGAGCGTCTGCTCGCGCTCGTCGTGTCCGCCGCCCATGCCGTGTCCGCGATGGCGGCCGACGGCGTCGATTTCGTCGATGAAGATCAGGCAGGGCGCGTGCTTCTTGCCCTGCTCGAACATGTCGCGGACGCGCGAGGCACCCACGCCGACAAACATTTCGACGAAGTCGGAACCGGAGATCGAGAAGAAGGGAACATCGGCCTCACCGGCGATGGCGCGGGCGAGGAGGGTCTTGCCGGTGCCGGGAGGGCCGACCATGAGCACGCCTTTTGGAATCGAGCCGCCGAGTTTCTGGAACTTGCGGGGGTCACGGAGGAAATCGACGATTTCCCATAGTTCCTCCTTGGCTTCCTGGATGCCGGCGACGTCCTTGAAGGTCACCTTGCCGCGATCCATGGTGAGGAGGCGGGCCTTGCTCTTGCCGAAGGACATCGCACCGCGACCGGCGGCCTTCATCTGCTGGCGGAAAAGGAAAATGAGAAGGAACACGACCAACAGCACGGGGAGGAAGGTGAAGATCGCGCGGCTGAGGAAATCATTCTCGATGACCGGATCCGCGCCGAAGTCGTTGATCAGCTTGTTGAGCTCGTCGCCCTGGAGCGGCACGTTGGTTTCGACCGAGAACGGTCGTGGAAGCATCGGCTTGCCTTCCGGCGTGGAGGCATCGACGCGCTTGGTGATTTCCTTGCGGATGCCGGTGATGTAGGTGCCGCCGTTTTGCAGCGTGACCAAGGTCAAGGGGTTGGACTTGTCATTGATTTCGACCTCGCCGAAGGCCAGGGCACGGCGGAGGTCGGAGAGGACGAGCTCGCGAAGCCCGTCCGGCTCGGCCAGCTGGGCCACATTCTGTGACCGGTAGTTGGATGGAAGGATCTCGTTGAGCTCTTCCTTCTGGGTCACGACGTTGACGGGGATCTTGAAGGGGTAGATTTCCTCGACGGATTCCGGTCCCTTGACCTGATCGGGGCGGAGGAAACCGGTCACCTGCGAGATATAGGTGCCGTCCCTGGTGACGACCTTGAACGGATGCTTGGCATCGTTCATGATCAGCCCCTGATCGCGGGCTTTCTTGAGTTCGGGGTAGCTGATGGCCCGTGCCTGACTGGTCAGGCCGTTGCTGAAGTACGCGAGGCCGAGGATCAGGAGCGCCACGCTCATGAGCGCGAAAAGCTTCCAGTTGAAGCCGGCCGGTTCGCCGGGGCGGTTGGAACCCTGTGGCGGTTTGGAATTCGTGGGATCGGACATGATAAGCGTGGAGCACGCCTTTTGTGGCGGGCACGTCACAATGGTAGCACGTGCTTTCCCGGGTGCAAAAGGCATGAAAGGATAAATCGTCGAGGCGAAAAGGGAATCCCTATTTTCCAGCCGGGATTCGGGCAAAACCGGGCCACCCGCCCGCCCGGGCTTGCCCTGCGTGCCACGAATGCCAACGATTCGGCTGTGGAGCCGAATCAACCGCCCGGAAAGGACCCCCGCAGCACCGCGTCCGGCTGGCTGCGCTGGCGGCGCTGGCTGCGGCTGATTCCGGGCATCGGGCGCCTGCGCCGCCTGCGACCCGGGACAGGCGCGCATGTCGGTGAGCTGGTGGACGCCTTCGCAGCCTTTGCGACCCTGGACGACGATCTCAGCACGCTGGAAGCGGATCTGGTGCTGGATCTTTTGCGGAGCGCCTTTCCGGACGTGGACCACAGCTGGCTGGCCAAGCGACTCGGTCGGGCGGTGAAAAGTCCGACGCCTCTGCACACGATCGCGGGCGAGCTCAAGGACAGCCTCGACGACACCGGAAAGCTGGCGATCGGCCTTCAGTTGTTCACCCTCGTCGATGCGGCGGGGCGCTCCGAGCGCAGCCGTGCGAGCTTCGAGCGCTTCATGCGGAGACTGGGACGTCCGGATTACGGGCAGGCGATCGTCCGGGAAATGGCGGGCGAGAGCGAGGATCAGCCGCCCTTTGACCGATTGATCTTCGGTGGAAAGGAAGCCGATGTGGTGCTGCCGCCGTCGGCCCGTGATCACACTTTCCGGCTGTATCGAGCGGGCGATCTGATCCTGGTGAGAAACATGGGACCGGCACCGCTGTGGATTCGGGGCAGGTCGCTGGAGCCCGGTGCCTTTTTGCGGATGAGGGAGCGGCAACCGCTGGTGGTGCCCGGATGGGCGCTGACCCAGGAGGACTTGCAGTTTTTCCTGGCGGTGCGGCGAACGGAGAACCCGCCCTCGATCTTCATCGAGGCGAGCGGCGAGGATTTCACGGCGGAGCGAACCCGCAGCCGCCAGAGCCTGGTCCGGGTCCGATTCGGGCTCAAGGCGGAGGTCGAGGCCTTGCGCGATTCGGCGATCCGGGCGGGCTCGTCCAACAAGCCCCTGGCCAAGGGCGAGATCGTCCTTTGTGATTTCCACGAGCGTCTCGGGGATGGGGAGGGGTTCAGTGTTTCGCTCGACGACCTGCGGCGGCAGGCGATCCAGGCCGGGCGGCGATTCCGGCTCGCCAGCGACCGCCAGGAGTATCTGGTGTCGAATGATCCCGAGGCCCTCTCCAGCGGAGATCTGCTGCTCGGGCCGCGTCTGGCCCCACGTGTGGTGCTTTTCATCCGCTTCGATGAGGAAAAGGCCGAGGGCATGCTCGAACTGCGGGAGTCGGAAGGGCAGGTGACGGTCGATGGCCTGCCGGTGAGGGGAAACGCGCCTCTGAACGACGGGTCGCTGATCCGGCTTTCCGACAGCCAGGCGGTGCGATGCCGATTCAGCGAGGGCTTTCTCGATGAGGAGCGGACGCAGATTGAATCGATGGTGGTCGAGGACGTGATCCACGATTTCGGCCCGGATTCGCGGGCGCTGGACAACATCACCTTCGAAGTCCGACGCGGCGAGATGCTCTGCATCATCGGGCCCAGCGGCAGCGGCAAGAGCACACTGCTTTCGGTGCTTTCCGGCCAGCTTGCGCCGACCCGCGGCAAGCTGCGAATGAACGGCATCGATCTCTACGAGCATCGCGAGTGGCTCGTGCCCTTCATCGCCCACATGCCGCAGGAGGAGGCGCTGAACCCCCAGCTCACCGTCCGCGAGCACCTGCGGCATGCCATCACGGTGCGGCGGCCGGCGCTTTCCCTCGCCGAGCATGAGCGTCGGGTGGACAGCGTTCTGGCCGAACTGGGATTGCAACCGATCGCCCGCCGCCGGGTGGGATCGCCCGGCGAAAAGACCCTCTCCGGAGGCGAACGCAGCCGTCTGAATCTCGGGCTCGATCTGGGCAGCCGCGCCGAGGTGTTCCTGTTCGACGAGCCTATCTCCGGACTTTCCTCGAAGGACTCCGAGCATGTCGCGGAAACCCTCCGCTCGCTGGCCCGTGAGAAAATTGTGATCGCGTCGCTGCATCGACCCGGCGCGCCGGTGCTGCGGCTGTTCGACAAAGTGCTGCTGCTCGACAACGGCGGGCGGATCGCCTTCTTCGGGACTCCGACGGCCATGGTGGCCTATTTCCGCGAGGCTTGTGACGAGCTGGCGATTTCCCATCCGTCGGTCACGGCCGGGACCCCGCTCGGCGCGGACTTCGTCTTTGATGTGCTGGAAACTCCGCTGAGCGCGATCGGCGGTGGACTGAATCCCACGGCGTTCCGGCGCTTTCCTCCTTCGTTCTGGCAGGAGCGCTTCGAGAGTGTGGCGCTGGTCCGCTCGCTCGAACCTGGAAATGGCCCGGCACCCAGGGCGACCGAGGACGCGCCGAGCGATCAACTGCCTGTTCCACCGAAGCCCACCCGTCGCTTTCATGCGCTGCTGGCCTTGTTCGCGACGCATTTCCAGCGCTCCCTTCTCTCGAAGCTCCGGAATCGCGGCACCTTCTACAGCACCTGCCTGGAAGCCCCCCTGCTGGCCGCGCTGATCGGCATCACCCTGCGGTCCTCGCCCAAGGGTGCCTATGATTTCTCCACCGCCCTCCACATTCCGGCCTATCTCTTCCTCAGCGCCACGGTGGCGATGTTCCTCGGCCTCACGAATTCAGCCACCGAGATCCTTCGGGACCGTCCGTTGCTGCGCCGCGAGCGCAACTGCCAGCCGGGAGCAGGCCTCTACATCACGGCGAAACTCTGTGCGCTGGGCATGGTCGCCGCCGCGCAGTGCCTGGTTTACCTGATCATCGGAAACTGGATCCTCGAGATCCGCGGCATGCTCCTCGACCATTGGTTCTGGATGACCCTCACCGCCTGGACCGGGACCGGGCTCGCCCTGGTGGTTTCCTCGTTCGTGAAAACCGAGCGGGCGGCCCTCACGGCCGTGCCATTGCTGCTCGTGCCACAGATGCTGCTGGCCGGAGCTCTGGTGCCCTATCGGGAAATGAACCGCGGGCTGTTCACTCATGACGGCTTCAACCGCGAGCGCGGAGGCACGCCGGTTCCCGCCGAGTTCATGCCGCTTCGGCATTCCTACGAGGCGATGGTCGTCGCCCAGGCCACTCGCAATCCCTTCGAGGACGAACGCTACCGGCTGCAGAGGCGCATCGAGAAGATGAAGGGCTATGACACGATCCTGCAGGGTGGGGTGGCGGAACGTTTCGATCTCATGAAGGAGGGGCTGCGCCGACTTCTCGCCGCCGGAGCCGCAACGCCTGAGGAAGCCACCACCCTGCTTGAGCGCATCACCCGGCTCGCGAGAAGCGGCACCCGCATGGAAGTCGAGACCGTCAAGGTCTGGCCCGAAGACGAAAAGGATGTCCGGCCGGCTTCGGAGTTCTTCGTCAACGAGCGCATCGACCTTCTGGTCCGCGAGGCGGAGACCTTCCGCAATGACTACCGCAACCAGAAGCCGCGAAATGTCTTCCTCGGCCTTGAGAAAACCTACGTCCTGATCCAACCGGGAGTCAGGCCCGATGGCTCCCCGGACCCCAAGTCCCCCGGCATCAAGGTCGAGTTCGATACGCTGGACACCGCGATCGTCAGCCAGCTCCTGATCGTCATCGGCTGCGGGATCGCGGCCTCCCTGATCCTCGCCGCCCAGCACCGCCGGACCCGCTGAACGCCTACTTCAAGCCGGCTGCGCCTTGCGACGGCAACGGGATCTTTTTCATCTGGTCGAAGTCACCTTGCTCGCAGCAGCGCACGAAACTCTCGGTGTAGCTCTTCAGGCGGTCCCACACCTCGCGGATCTCCTTGGCTTCCTTCGGGTCGATCGAATGGTCTGCCGCGGCGTCCGAGATCCGGCTGAGCAGGTCGGAAAACTGGCCGATGATTTCGTGGGTGGCGGGCAGGATGCCCTTGGTCGAGTGGCGCCGGTTCGGGTTGGGGACGAAGTATCCACCGTTCTGCTGGCACAGCCACTCGATGATGCCGGGGTCGCCGCTCAGCTCGATCACCTTCATCAACCGGTCCAGCGGATTGCGGCTGCCGGAGCCATCGTCGGACTGCTTTTCCGCCCACTTGTAAACCAGCGAAAGGGAGATCCCGAGCTCCGAGGCCACGGCCTTCGGACTGGTTTTCTGAAACGCTCGACGCAGGACCTCATGGCTTTCCATGGCGTCGATGCTAACAGGTCCGCTGAGGATGGAAAGCGGGAGATTGCATCCGAGTTCAGTCCTCAACTCCGGCGTGCGCACGGGAAATGGAGAACTCCGCCAGCTCCTCGACTTCCGTGACACTGGTGACCTGGCAAAGCCGCTGCCGCAGCTCCTTGGCTCCGGGAAATCCCTTGCAGTAGGCCATCAGCCGCGAACGCATGCCGATCAGCGTCTGCCGCTCGTCGCCGTTCTTGCCGCCCTCGACGACCAGCTTGCAATGCCGCAGCACCAACTCCCAGCGCTCCTCCACCGGGACCGGCGTCAGGGTTTCCCCGGTCGAGAGGAAATGCTTCGCCTCCCGAAAGACCCACGGATTCTGCATCGCGGCGCGACCGATCATCACGCCGGACACCGCCGTCTCGCGCTTCCGCTTCTGGAGATCCGCGCCGTTGGAAATGTCGCCATTGCCGATCACCGGCACGCTCACCGCGCGGGCCACGGCGTCGATGACCTCCCAGTTCGCCTCGCCGGTGTAGCCCTGTGCGCGGGTGCGACCGTGCACGGCGATCGCCTGCATGCCGCAGTCGACGAGGATCTTCGCGACCTCCACGGCGTTGACTGTTTTGTCATCCCAACCGATCCGGATCTTGGCGGTCACCGGCACCTGGTCTCCCACGGCCTTCGCCACTCCGGACGCGACCGAGGCCAGCAGCGGGCAATCCTTGAGCAGCGACGAGCCACCGTTGTTCGCCACCACCTTGTTCACCGGGCAGCCGAAATTGATGTCGATGAAATCGGGCCGCTTCCAATCGATGATCTTCTTTGCCGCCTCGCCCATCCGTTCGCCATCGGATCCGAACAGCTGCACGCCCACCGGCCGCTGGCTGTCGTTGAACTCGGTGTATTTCCGCGTCCGGTCATCGCGCTG
>JAIXPW010000028.1 GCA_027485995.1 Verrucomicrobiaceae bacterium | reverse complement strand
TACGGCGGACACGCGGAGGTGCCGAGCGAGCGCATTTTCTCGATGCAGAATTCCTTCAGGCGCTTCGGGTTCAGGAGGGCCTTGGTTTCCTGATAGAGGAAGGTCTTGTTGGCCGAGCCACCGCCCTTGCTGACGAAGAGGAATTTGTAGGCATCGCCCTCGGTGGCGTAGAGGTCGATCTGCGCGGGCAGGTTGGTCTTGGTGTTGACCTCGTCGAAAAGCGTCAGCGGCGCGGTCTGAGAGTAACGGAGGTTTTCCTCGGTGTAGGTCTTGTGGATGCCCTTCGAGAGCCACTCGGCGTCGTTGCCGTTCGTCCAGACGCGCTGGCCCTTTTTCCCGATGATCGTGGCAGTGCCGGTGTCCTGGCAGGCCGGAAGGATCCCGCGTGCGGCGATCTCGGCATTCTTCAGGAGCATCAGCGCGACCATGCGGTCGTTGTCGGAGGCCTCCGGGTCATCGAGGATCGCGGCGACCTGTGCGAGATGCGAGGGCCGGAGGGTGAAATTGATCGCCTTGATCGCCTCGGCGGCGAGCAGGCTCAGGCCCTCGCTCTCGACATGCAGGATGGGATTCCCCTCATACTCGCTGACGCGGACGTGGTCCGAGCTGATCTTTTCATACTCGGTGGTGTCGGGTCCGAGTGGAAACGGGTCCTGATAGGTGAAGGGTTTTTCGGGCATGGCGTCGGAAGAGACTCAAGACGGAAAGACTCAAGACTCAAGACGGAAGAGGGCGATTCCGGCGCGTTTACCGGAAAACACTGGGCACCGGGGCTGTTCGCGGGGATAAGTTGCGCCCCCATGCAGAGTTTCCCCGACAACCGAGCGGTCTCCGCCCTGTTCCGCGTGTTCGGCGGTGCGGGGTCGCGTCAGGTTGGTGAGGCAAGCCGCCGGGCCGAGGCGGGCGCGCTGCACCGGGTCGAGTGGTTCTTTCTCTCCGCGGCCGTGCCGTTGATGATCCTGGTGGCCGTCGGCGAGGGGCTGGTGAAAGGGCTGGGACCCATCTGGGGAGGTCTGCTGACCCTGCCTGCGGCCTTTGTGGCGTGGACGATTTTTCCCTTCGTGGTCGGCGGTGCCACAGCGGTGTGGCAATGGCGACGTTGGCTGATCGTGCTCACGGTCTGGGCGGTGTGGCGTCGGGATGCAGGCGGGATCGTCGGAGCCTTTGCCTGGGGCTGGCTGGGAGTTTTCGCCGTCAACCTCATCGCGATGTTGGTGCTGGCCTGGCGGGCAACAATGCTCTGGAAAGGAAAAGGCGGGATCGCGTGGCGGATGGTCATCGCCATCGTCCTGCATGGGCTCGCCCTGGTCATCGGCCTTCGTTTCGGCTGGGGCTGGGCTTTGCTGACCGGAGCCTCGCTTTCCTCGCTCTGGTGCTGGGGAGTGCTCTCTCCAACGTCGCAATGGTTCGGACCGATGCGACGCCGCCTCGATGACGATCGCGTGCTTGTCACCATCGACGACGGTCCGGATCCGCGCGACACCCCGGCGATGCTCGACCTCCTCGACGAGCGCGGCGCGAAAGCCATCTTCTTCGTCATCGGCGAAAAGGTCCGCGCCTATCCCGAACTCGCCCGTGAGATCATCAAACGCGGCCACGAACTCGGCAACCACACGCTCACCCACCCCCAGGCCACCTTCTGGTGCGCCAGCCCGTGGCGGACGCGACGCGAGATCGCCGGGTGCAATCAGGCCATCGAGGAAATCACCGGCGTGAAGCCGAAATGGTTTCGCGCGCCGGTCGGGCATCGCAACTTCTTCACTCACCCGATCACCGCCGAGCTGGGATTGGAAATCATGGCGTGGACGAGACGCGGCTACGATGCCGTTTCCACCGACACGCCGAAGATCCTTCAGCAACTCCTGGAAGGAAACAGACCCGGCGACATCTTCCTCATCCACGAAGGCACCCCGATCGCCCTGGAGGTGCTCAAGGGCGTGCTGGATGGAATCAAGGCCCAGGGATGGGACAAGGAGCCCGCGAAATTCTGAGGGTCTTGTTCGTAGTTCCGCCGTCAGGCGGCTTCGAGGAGATCCGTCAGAATATGTCGGCGGATCGGTAAACAAACGACCCATATCCTGAAGGGATGGCAGGCGATAGCCCGAGGTCGAGCGAAGCGGACACCCCAGGATCAGGAATCGGTTGACCGCAGTCAGGAAGGCTCGAACACTAACGATGGCAAGGAGCTATGCCGGATGTCGACAACATGCCTCCATCCTGATGGATTTGCCATTGGCTTTCGATTCTTCGACCACTCGAATCCTTTACGACATGACAACGCCAGGAGAATCCAGCAAGAAGAGAATCTTGATTGTCCCGATTCATCACGATGGGAAACTCAAGTGCATCTGCAACAATCCCTACAACGTATCTGAGATCGATCAGGAAGATGAAAGCGAGGTTAATCAGTTTTTCACGCAGGAGTATCTACCGTCACGGGTGTCCGGTTGAATCGAATTTGAGAGTTTAGAATGCTTTCCTGATGAGAGGCTTAGGTTTGGAAATCGATGTGACGGATTTGAATCCCGGAGCGTCAGCTTGCAGGATGTGCG
>JAIXPW010000016.1 GCA_027485995.1 Verrucomicrobiaceae bacterium | reverse complement strand
TGCGACATGCGCGTCTTCGATTTCTCCGGCCACGCCACCCGCGAATCGCTGCTGAACTACATCCTCAAGGTGAAACCGAAAAAGACCTTCCTCGTCCACGGCGACGAGCCGGCGGTCGAGTGGTTCAAGGCCCAGCTCGCGGTCAAACTTCCATCCACGGAAGTCATCGTACCTCAGCCCGGCGACGAACACGAAATCTGAGCGCCGCGCGGCTTTGCGGCCTTGTTGCAAAAGCGTCGCGATTGCGAAGTTATGATTTGTTAACTTCTGCTTGCGCTGCCCTTTCGCATCACCGAAGGGTCGATCCATGCACGACCACGCCCGCCACGAGGATCACGATGACCACGGCTCGGAACCATCGTGGAAACTTCTGTTAGGCTCTGCTGTCGGCTGCGGCACCTTCACCCTCGCCGCCATTTTCCTGCATCGCAATCCGGAGCAGAACAACCTCGCCCACGCCGCCTACGCCGCCGCCTATCTGTTAGGCGGCTGGGACGCAGCGCTCGACACATTCGACCGCCTCAAGCGCCTTCGGCTCGACATCCATTTCCTGATGCTTGCCGTGGCCATCGGAGCCGCCGCCATCGGGGCCTGGTGGGAAGGCGCGGCGCTGCTGTTCCTGTTTTCCCTGAGCAACGCCCTCGAAGGCATGGTCATGGCCCGCACCGAACGGGAAATCAAAAGCCTGTTCCGCGATGCCCCGAAGACCGCCACCCTCGTCGGAGCCGATGGCAGCGAGTCCGAGATCGAGGTCGATCACCTCGAAATCGGCAACGTCGTTCGCATTCTGCCCGGCAGCCAATTCCCCGCCGACGGTCGCGTCGTGGCCGGTGAATCCGCCGCCGACGAAGCCTCGCTCACCGGCGAGGCCGATGCCGTGGACAAGCACCCCGGCGACACCGTCTTCGGCGGCACGCTCAACACCTGGGGCTCGCTCGATGCCGAAATCGTCCGCCCTCCCGGCGAAAGCGCGCACGCCAAGATCATCAACCTCATCCAGAACGCCCAGGCCAGCAAGGCTCCCTCGCAGCGCTTCACTGACCGCTTCGGCACCGGCTACACCATCGGCATCCTAAGCCTGTCGATCCTGATGTTCCTGATCTGGCACTTCGGCTTTGGCATTCCCGCCTTTTCAGCCCCGGAGGGTGAAAAGTCCGCCGTATATCGTGCGATGACCCTGCTCGTCGTCTGCTCGCCCTGTGCACTCGTGATTTCCATCCCCAGCGCCATCCTCACCGGCATCGCCTCCGGAGCCCGTCGCGGCATCCTCTTTCGTGGCGGCGTGGCCCTGGAAACCCTCGCCACCATCACCCGACTCGCCGTCGACAAGACCGGCACTCTAACAAAAGGCGAACTCGAACTCGTTTCGATCGAATCGTCCGCACCCGGCCAGGAAGACGAAGTCCTGCGCCTTGCTGCCGGACTCTCACGACGCTCCACCCATCCGCTTTCCCGCGCCATCGCGCAGAGTTGGCAAAAGAAGCACGGCAGCGATGCCGTCGCCGCCGAGAAGGTCGAGTCCATCGCCGGCCAGGGCCTGCGCGGCGAGGTTTCCGGTCTAACAGCTTCTCAGGGTCGTCGTGGACTCTTCCCGGAAAACGCCTGGATCCACGCCCTCCCCGACCCCGAACCCGGCCTCACCGAGGTCCTCGTCGGCGGCGGTGAAATCTTCGGCCGCATCCTGCTGCGCGATGGCCTCCGCCCGGAATCGAAGGGTCTCATCCAGCGCCTGCACGACGACGGCATCAAGGTCACCATGCTCACTGGCGACCGCCCCCAAGCCGCCGAACTCGTCGCGAAGGAACTCAACCTCGACGAAGCCCGCGCCGGTCTAACACCCGAAGACAAGGTCGCTGCCATCCTCGAATGGCGCAATAAGGGTGAGCTCGTCGGCATGGTCGGCGATGGCGTGAACGACGCCCCTTCCCTCGCTGCGGCGGACGTTTCCATCGGCATGGGCCTGCGTGGTTCCGATGCCGTGCTTGAACAGGCCGATGTCATTCTAACAAAAGACAAGCTGGAGCGCGTCGTCGAGGCCCTCGACCTCAGCCGCAAATGCCGCGCCATCATCCGTCAGAATGTCGGCATCTCCCTCGGGATGGTCCTCCTGCTCGCTCTCTCGGCCCTGGGCTCCTGGATCCCCCTTCCCCTTGGCGTCCTCGGCCATGAGGGATCTACGGTGATCGTCGTACTGAACAGCCTGAGGCTGCTGTTCGTGAAATCGACCGGGGAGTGAGGCAGATCAAACCTGCCTCACGGTTTCCCCACAAACCGATCATACTCATCGGAATCGAAAGGACTGGCGGCCTTCAGGCGCATGAACGGAAGCTTTCCTCCTCCATCCGGACCGATGAAGTCGGATTTCTCCTTGGACCAGTTGAAACTCTCCTTCGGACTGAACTTGCCGGTTTCCGCGTCCAGAGATCCCAGCTCGATGGCGAAGACGTCCGGTTCATGGGTGGCAGCCAGTTTCCACGACCACTCCGTTTGATTGAATCCACTTTCCTTGAGCACGATGTTCAGCGATGGGCGTTGATCACGTGTCACCGGCAGGATGTGCAGCACCTGGGCCCCACCGAAGTTGATGGTGCCGACTTCATCCACCACTCCATCGCCGTTGACGTCCTTGAATTCGGAGTGGTCGTCGATCGAGTTTGCATTGCAATAAGATGGGATGATTGCCCCATCTGCATCTATCAGAATGATGTGTCCCTTTGGCTCGGCCCTTTGCTCATAGGATGTCATCGGAAACACCGCATACACGGGTGGCCCCTCCTTCTGCGGGCAGACAACGACGTGCCGCAAGGGCTTGAAGATCCTCTCGGGTGCGGAGGGCTTGGATCGGTATTTCTGCCACGCAAGAATCGCCCGGAAGGCCTCGTCCCGCTGGGCTGGATCGGAGAGCTTGGACACCGTGGGATCAACGCTCTTCGGTGGATCTGGCACCACCTTGATCGGGCTGCCGTGGTAGTCCTTCCACTTGTCGGCCCCGGCGGCGAGAAGCAGTTTCAACGCGACTCGTCTTGAGTCCTGTTCCTTTCCTGGTTCCGGCTCGCTGTCCAAAAGCCAGGCAAGGTCGGCAAATGCCGTGTCGCCTGCTTTGTTGGTCGCCGTCACGGAGATACGACGATCGATCAGCAATCGGATGGCATCGAGATCGAGCTTTTCCCAATGAAGCATCTTGTGGAGGGCCGTGTCGCCGGAAAGGTTCTGCACGTTCACCTCAGCTCCCGCGTCCAGCAGGACCTTGAAGACCTTGGCCGTGTGGTAGAGGTGATCAGCGGCCATGAGGAGAGCCGTGTTTCCTTCGTCGTCTCGGGCATTCACATCAAGGCCTGCGGAAAGGAGCAGTTGGAGCTTCACGACAAGCTTCTCCCCGGACTCTTCGGGCTTCGTGGCTTCAATGATCTCACGGATCAACGCCGCTTGATTTGGCTTGTCTGCCGGAATGACAACTGGCTGCCCGGTGGCGATGGCGGCCTCCACGGATCCGGGTGGATAAGTGCTGGGATTCGGCTCTCCGCCTGGTATCAACTTGCCCGAATCATCCAGGAAGCCTTCCTTTCCATCGGAGGTCTGGATGAAGATTCCGCCGCCAAGGACCTGGGATTTCAGCGTGCCCGGTTGCCAGACGAACTCGCCCTTCTTGTCGATCACAGCGCTCTTCCCGCCGACATAGACCGGGCAGACATCACCAATAAACGCCCATGTGTTGTCCGCGTCGAACTTCGGTTCGATGACCCACTTGCCCTGCTTGTCGATGAACCCGTATTTGTCGTGCTCACTGACACCTGCCAAGCCTTGGTGGAATTCAAAGCAGGATTCGAAGATGGCAGGAATAACAACCTTCCCGTCCTTATCGCAGGCCCCCCATTTTCCATGGAGATCAAAGGCCACCAGCCCCTCCGACAAGTCCGCTTCAAGGTTCTCGTAGTGTTTGAAATCCTCAAGAACAACCCGCCCGCCCTCGAACCGAACCTGCGCATCGGAGTCTGGGAAACAATTTCCGGTGGACTTGATGTGGCGCATCCCCACGCTGACTCTGGATTCCGCTTTCGCGATGACATCCGGCATCTCCGAATCACTTTGGTCCGCCCCGGATGCAACAGCAGTTGCGAGCGCGAGCATGATGACTCCAATCAGGGCTTTCATGATTTCCAGGTTGCTTGAGCTTCGGGAGATTCGACCACCACCCGGATCTTGGCGAGTTGATTTGCGGATGGGTGCCACAATCCCTGATTTGGGGAAAATTGAAACTCCGAGCTCCTCGGTGTGCTCGGTCATGAGGGATCGAAGGTGATCGTCGTGATGAACAGCCTGCGTCTGATGTTCGTGAACGCGACGGAAAGTTGACAACTTGTCCACTTCAATTAACGTCGAGGAATGAGGTCCGTGACGATCGCCGAATTCAAACGTAACCTTCCTGTTCTCCTCAGTGAGGTAGCACAAGGCGCCAGCATCATCGTCCAGAAAGGCCGGAGCCGCGAGAACGTGGCGATCCTGACTCCCTTTACTGAGATCAACGCAAGCCCTCGACAACTCGGACTCCTGGCAGGGCGGGGCAAGCCGGTATTCAAGAACTGGAGCATCACCGAAGACGACTTCCTCGCCTCTCGCTGAACCATGGCTTGGATGCTCGACACCCATGCCCTGCTTTGGGCCTTGTTTGAACCTGCCAGACTCGGGCGGAAAACGCGCGCCGTTCTCAACGGTCCGCTGAACAAAGTCATCGTCAGCCCGATCAGCTACTGGGAAATCAGCCTGAAATTCGGGCTCGGAAAACTGGAACTTCCTGGCACCGATCCTTCTGAGATCCCCTCCGCTGCCCGGCAACTCGGCCTGACCGAAGAACCCCTGAGCTCGGAAATACTCTCGACGTTTCATCAGCTTCCCTACGCCCCGGATCATCGCGATCCCTTCGACCGCTTGCTCGTCTGGCAGGCCATCCTCGGCAAGCACACCCTCCTCAGCAAGGACCGCGCCATGGTGTTTTTCAAAGACCACGGCTTGAAGTCGGAATGGTAACTCCGGATCAAGTCCAGCTTGAAGTCCGAACCAGACTCGACGCCCAAGGCAAAGGTCGTCACCAACGCCATTTTGCAAATGAGAAGTCAGGCTTCTAACTTGCTCGATCAGGCTGGCCGTAACTTGTGGGGAAGCCACCTCGCTCAGCCCTCGCCTTCGCTCAATCACGTTGGACGCCCAGCCCGATGGGTTGCCTTGATCCTTGGAAGGAGAATGAGAAATCACGAAAGGCACGAAAGTAAAAGCAACGGTGATCATCCTCGTACTCACCTGATGCATGATTCCGGCGCGATTCAGAAATCCCTGATTTTCGCGATGTTTCGTGAATTCCGTTTGTATTTCAGGATTCGGGCTGATGTCTCCCCCGCTGCGCGCTTCATAACACTTACCGGTTCTTCATGGCTTCAGAAGCCTGAGCATTCTGTTAGAGCATTCCTGGAAGAAGCCTTTCAGATTCCAAGCTCGCCCAGCGACCCGGTGCTGTCGGCAAAGCGGGGCATTTTCAGCCCGGCGCTGCGGCCGAGGGTGAGCCAGAGGTCGGCGAGCGGGCGCTTCCCCTCGTAGTGGAAATGGCCCTGCTTCACGCCGCCCCCGGCAACGAGAACCTGAAGGTCGGCATACTTGTGTTGATCCCCGTCGCTGATGCCGCTGCCCATGACCAAAGTGGTGCTGTCGAGAAGACCGGTGGCTTTCAGGCGTTCGATGACATGGGCATAGAACTCGACATGATATCGATCGATCTTCGCCACCGCCGCCTTCGCCTCCTCGCCCTTGGTATGGGTCAGCACGTGATGGTTCTGCGGCTTATCGAAAACACCGTCGAACATCCGTGGCGAGTCCCAGCGCTCGGGATCGACGACCAGCGTGGCCACGCGTGTCAGGTCGTTCTGGAACGCCAACACGAAAAACTCCGCCTGGAGACGCAGGTAATCGTAGCGCGATTCCGGAATGCCGGCCGGCTCCGCAAGGTCAGGCCGCTTCAGGTTGCCGGCGATTTTTTCCGCCATCTGGATCCGGCGTTCGGTGGCGCGCACGCTTTCGAGATATTCCCCGAGCTTCGCCTGATCCTCGCGTCCCAAGCGGGAGTTGAGGGATTTCGCATCGGCATTCACCGCATCGAGAATGCTGCGGGTCGCGCCGCCATCGGGCTTGCCAAACAGCCGCTGGAAGACTGCCCGGGGATTCTTCTCCACATTCGCGGCATAGCCCGGCCCATACCAGGAAACGCACTCGTAGTAGCGGGTCTCCTTGTTGTCGGTGAAATCATTGCAGCTCAGTTCGAGCGAGGGCAACAGGGTTGCCTTGCCGAGGTCGCGGGCGAGGAGTTGGTCGAGCGTGGCATTGGTGGGAAATCCGCCGTCGAGCGTTTCCTGGGGCGCGGAGGAGGTCAGCCAACAGGAACCGCACTGCGCATGGACTCCGGTGCCGGCGACGAACTGGCGGTCGAGTCCGGTGACGACGGCGACGTGCTCGCGAAGCTTCGCCAGCGGCTCAAGCGTGGGCGTGAGCTCCCATTGAGGACCGATCGTCTTGGGCAGATAGGCGGCCTGATTGTATCCGTTCGGCGTGTAGATGAAGGCGAAGCGCTTCGGCTGCGCGGCGGGCACGGTTTTCGCCAGGCTCTCCAGAACCGGCAGCCCGAGCACCACTCCGGCTCCACGAAGGAAATGACGTCGGCTGATCATGGCTTGGCGCGAAGGTGGGTGAAGGGGTAACTGCGAACGATCTCGAGGATGATGCGGTGCAACTTGTTTCCATCCGCTGCGGCGGCAGTGCGGATCGCCTCAACCGTCGACATGTCAAAGGTCTCCAGTTTCCTCGACAATGCATAACTGAGAAGATGCTCGATGAACCCGCGAGTGAACTCGTGCGGATCCTTCGCGATGAGCGCCTTGAACTCCGCAGGTCCATCGAACGGCCTGCCGCCCCAGTCCGCATGGGCATCGACCGGTCGGGCCCCATCCGTTTCCCGCCAGGCCCCGATGGCATCGTAGCGCTCCAACGCAAAGCCCGGCGGGTCGATGCGGATGTGGCAGGAAAAGCAGGCGGGCTCGTTGCGATGCTGCTCGAAGCGGGCCCGCACCGTCTGCGGCAAGTCACCGGATACCGGATCCTCCTTCAGGACGAACGCGATCTTCGGCTCCTGCGGCGGACGATTGAAAATCGTCTCCAACAGCCAGGCTCCACGCTTCACCGGACTGGTGCGCGTGGGCAAGGAGGTGACCGTGAGTGGCGCGGCCATGGTCAGGTAGCCACCGCGACGCTTGTCGGGCAACTTCTGACGCAGCCACCTGGCATTGAGTTTGGCATCGATCAGCACATCGCTGTTCTCGGATTTTCCGACAAACTCCGGGACCTGGATTCCATACAGGCGGGCCATGCGGGGATTGAGCCAGGTGTATCCGGGATCGAGGAAATCGAGCACGCTGCGGTTCTCCACGAGTACCGTTTCAAAAAGCAGCAAGGCCTCGACGAGCATCGACCCGTGCAAGGTCACCTTTCCCAGCGGTCCACTGTAGAAGCCAGGGAACAGCTTGGGATCCGGCTTGGCGGTGGGAAGCTGATCGAGACGCAGCCACTGGGCGGCAAAGGACTCGCCGAGTTCACGTGACCGTGGATCCCTGAGCATTCTCAAGGTCTGGGACTCGAGGCCCGCGCCGCTCCGCAGCTCGCCGCGTGAAGCCGCCGCGAGCAGGATGTCATCCGGTTGCGATGCCCAGAGGAAATAGGAAAGTCGGGACGCGAGTTCAAAGTCATCCAGTGGCCGGACCGCCCCATCTCCCGCCCCGGTTTCAGCGAGATAGAGGAAATCCGGCGAGGTCAACGCAGCCGCGATCGCGGCCTTCATTGCTGCGGGAAACGGCTCACCCCGCTTGCCTGCATCGTCGAAGACTCCGAGGTAGCGGTCGAGGGTTTCCTGATCCGCAGGGCGACGGAACACACGCGAGAGAAAGCCATGCAGTCGCTTTGCCGCGACCTCGCGCTTGGCAGCTGGGGACATCGATTTCACCGGCACGCCCGCAGGCGCGGAGGCGGCTGCTGCGACGCTGTCGGTGAGGAAGGCGAGATCATCGAAGAGCGCGTAGTTGCCGGAGAACTTCGAGCCATCGAGTCGGAGGCCGATGATATGTTCACCCTTCGGGGCGCGGAAGGCGAAGAAGGTATTGCCACGACCCCCACCTTCAATGAGTTCATGGGAAAGCGTGGCCGTCTTTCCACCACTGAAGGTGGCCGTCAGCTCGACCGCGCCCTTCTCGCCATCGCGGCTCAGCGCACAAACCGCCAGTTCGGTGAGACCTTCGCTGGGAGATCCACCTTCAATGCCGAGGGCGAAGTTGAGGACTTTCCGCTGCTTCTCGAAGTTCGTGAAAAGCGATTCGCCGGACGTTTCACCGGCCGTCGAGAAGCCTGCGACCCAGATCGACTCCTGCGGCGTGACAACCAGCGCCTTCGCATGGCCCGGGCCGAATTTCACACGGATCGGCTTGCCGGCCTTGACCACCAGACTGCGCGACGTGGCATCCCAAACCCCGCCACTTCCGTCCTCAACTGCGGACTGCATCGCAAAGCGGAACTGATAGTCGAGGGTCACCACTTCGCCCAGCTTCGCTTGAAACGGCAGGTTCAGGTTCGGTGCAAACTCCTTGGCCGCAGGCCAGACGGGGGCCTCCTCGGTCGGCTCCTCGACCACCTCCACTGGTTGCGCGCGGAGCGGCATCGCAGGATCGGTCACGAGGGATTGAAAGGTGCCACTGAGCTGCATGAGCTTCGGACTGTTGACCACATCGAGCGCTGCCTTTAGATACTGCTCGAGAAGCATCGGCGAAAGATTCATCGCCTCGCCGCGATTACGGAAACCATGCTCGGCCCGGTTGTCGGCGGGCAATCCAAGCTCGGGGAGCAGGACCGGATACTTGAGACCGTATTCGCGGACCGGCACCTTCAACTCATCTCCGAGCTGACCTTTCGCGGGCTGAAAATACGCCACGCTTGAAATCGGCAGCCGATCCGGAAACATGAAGACGTCCATCTCCAGTCCGAACAGATCTCTAACACTGTTGTTGTATTCGAGCCGCGTCAGCCTTCTGAGAATGGGCTTTCCGGGATCGGGAGCGCCCAGCGCCGGATCAGGTCGCGCGGCCACCTCCATGATCCAGGCCATCAGTTTCCTCCGCTCTTCCTCCGTCGGCAGGGATTTCCCCTTAGGTGGCGGCATCTGGTGGGATTCGACCTTTTCGTAAACCGAACGCCAGATCGCCCGATCCTTCATCACCGCGCCCTCATTCGAAAAGCCGGTCAGGTCGAGTCCACCCTTTTTGTCGGCCGAATCGTGGCAGTCGAAGCAGTGGGCCTCCATCAGCGGCAGCACATCCTTGTCGAATGTCGCGGCCGGAAGCCCGCTGGAGGCCAAGGCGAAAACTAAAGAGTGGAGGCAGGCTTTCAAGAAGAGGGGTGCCTTCGAAGATAGGGTTTCCCGGATGCGAAGTCGAGAGGTTCCAGCCTGGCCTCTCTTCCACTGAGCTAAGCGAGCACCTCCACATCCCACTCCATTTTTCGCTGCTTGGCTGCGGAAAATCCCTGCAAACCCAAGATCGAATGCCCTCGAATCCTTTTGATAGAGAGGGCCGCTGAGATTTAGATTCGACCTCGGTGCCTCCTTCCGATAGGTCTCCATCATGCTCAAACTGCTGTCCGGCCTGCTTCTCGCCACCTCCTTGCTGCATGCCGCCGAACCGACCGTGACCCTCGCCGGCCTCCGCACGGTCTGGAACGACGGAGATAAGGAGTTCGATGGCTTCAAAACCTTCAACTCGGAAAAGGGCACCGCCGTGGCCGTGATCATCTCGGTCACCGAGGGCAGCCTTGTCGCCTTCGATGCCGACAAGGCGAAGTTCACCCTCGGCGGAAAGCCTGCCAAGGCCCGCTTCGGCGGAGATATCTCGAAGGACCACAAGCACCTCAAGCTGGAGATCCAGACCGAGGCACCGCTCGCCGCTGCGGATCTCGCTGGACTGAAACTCGAAGGCACCCTGCCGATCACCACCGCCACCGGATCGACGGAGATCAAGAGCGATCCCTTCGAAGTGAAACCGGGCACGAACGTCACCTTCACCTCCACCAAACTGCCAACCGAACGCAGCCTGACCGTTGATAAATCCGGCAAGCCCGACTGGGGCGATGATCCTTTCAAGGTTTCCTTCAAGAGCGACCGCAAGTTCGAGGAATTCGCCAAGATCGCCTTCACCACCGCCGACGGAAAATCCCTCGAATCCTCACGCGGCGGCTCCAGCAGCATGACGATGATGGGCAAGACCACCGCCGAGGTCAGCTACAACTTCAAGCAGAAGGCCGACAAGCTGGTCATTGTCCTCTCCGCCTGGACCGGCTTTGAATCAAAGCCCCTGAAAATCTCCCTCTCGGCCGGAGATGCGAAGTGAGGGACGCGCGAGATCCTCACTCGTTCATTTCATCATCCTAACTGACTTCATAGCCCATGCTTCGATAGGCCGTCATACGCTTGCGAAACATGGATGCAGTGAGTGGATGATCCGGCTCCACGTAATCATAAATGCGGATCTCGGATTTTCCCGGCCAGGATCTGTCGAGCCGCCCCGCGTATTGAACCAATCGCCCTTTGAACGAAATCGGCAGCGTCAGGAAAAGCGTGTCGAGTTGAGGAAGATCAAAGCCTTCACCAAGGAGAGAGGACGTCGCGAGAAGAACGAAGCCTTGCCCATCCGAAGCATCGTGCTCGATCGCCTTGATCACCGCAGCACGCGACTTCACGCCCATGGCACCATCAAGGCGATGAATGCGTCCCGCGAACTGCGGGTTCAGTGCGATCATGAGGTTTCCGAGAATTCCTAGATGCTCTTTCCTGTCACTGAGCACCGCGCAGTTTCTCTCGCTCTTCAAGGCTTCCGAGACATCCGTCACGATCTGCTGATTGCGCCCTTCATGGCCGATCAGCATGTCCCAGACTTGATGAATCGGCATGCGGGAATTCTCATGTGGAAGACCGAGCTGTATGTCCCGAATGATGAGCTTCCTCACCATCCCCGAATCCCTATCTGAGTCCATCCTGTGACGGATCGGACCACATTGGAGAAACAGGATTTTCTGCAGGCCATCCTTGCGATTCGGCGTCGCGGTCAAACCCAACAGGAACCTCGCACATGACTCTTTCAACACCGCTTCAAAAGAAGAAGCCGGAACATGATGGCATTCATCGATAATGACCTGAGGGAATGCTCTCAACAAAGCAGCGGGTGAGGCCGATTTCACCAAGGTTTGAACCATCCCGATGACGATTCCCGATTTTGACATCTCGGAGTTTTGAGCCAACAGGCCAATCTCACCCTTTTCCAAACCGAGAAACTCCCGGAGCCTTGAGCACCATTGTTCCAACAGCGGCTTTCGGTGGACAAGGATGAGCGTGGAAACATTCCGAGCCGCGATGATCGCGCAGCCCATGACAGTCTTACCCGCGCCAGGGGGAGCCAGAAGAACTCCATGATCATGCGCCAACATCGCATCGACCGCGATCCGTTGAGCAGGCCCAAGTTCACCACCAAAGATGAATGAGCATGAATCTGCCTCAGGCCGATTGTCCTCCATCCGCACCTTGCCACCCGCTTTACGAATGAGGTCCTTCACCGCTTGATCCACACCGCGCGGCAACACGATCCGGTCCGGGTGGATTTCACCGCAGAAGATGAAACGCGGAGTGTTGTAGGTGCTGAATCGAAGTCGCTGTTTCTCGAAGAAGACAGGATTCGCCAGCGTGGCCAGACGCTTCAGGGCGGCAACAAGTGAGGCAGGGATTCCTTCGGTCGGTATTTCGATTTGGGCGTGATGAATCACAGTTGCCGTTCCGCTAAAGCAACCTCTCGTCACTGCCTCTGGAATGAGATCAAGCACACGATCCTCAAACCGAGGCAATGGCTCCGCTCCGGAAATCGCGCCCGCGGCATGCATCAGTGTCCGTTCAACGAGTTCATCCAGTTGATCCGGGCTGACGCGGCGAAGCTCCGCCAGATAGGTCCACTGGTCGGGAAATGGTAAGAGGCCTGCATCGAGGAACACGGAGTTCCCTAGCTCCCTTGGCTTCGCTTGAAGTGGCAAGGCGATCAGGTTTCCAAATCCGCCCGCCGGAAGAGCATTCTGATTCGGAAAGAATCGATCATATGAGGAAAGAGCCATCGCCGGATGAAGCGACGAGGCCTTTGCCATGATCAAAGTCCCCAACCGCCGCGCCATCAGTGCGGGAACTGGTTCACTGAAGAAGATCCACGCATGCCCGCCGTCGCCAGAGCGCGATCGCTCGATTGCGACCTCAATGCCAATTTCCAGTGCAGCGTTCCGATAGGCGATGACATCTTCTTTCCAACCTGCGCCATCGAAATCCGCCGCGAGAAAAACGCAGGTATTGTCTCCGCGAATCGCATACGTCCCGATCACACTCTTCCCGGTCAGATGGTCTCTCGCCGCCACTTCATCCAGAGGCGGGAATGCCTGATTCAGGCACTCCGAGCATCTGACCCGAGGCTTCTCACAAACCCCACGAAACCATTCATTCCGGCACACGGGAGAGTATCCCTTCATACCCGTCTTCGGATTCTCCCAGAGCCTCGGATAGACGTCCTCACGGCAGCGGAAGAGTGAGAGAAAAAGAGAGATCTTTTCATCTGGGGAAAGCTGAACTTCTGTGGCACCCGCACGGCAGTGCTCCGCAACCAACCTCTCCCGCTCGCGAATCAATTGCTCCCGCCGCGCCTCAAGCGCACGGAGTTCTTCTTCGATTTGATTAAGGTGGTTCATGCAGCGGAATGAATAACGGCCTATGAATGAATACGCCTCCCCAACACTCCCCGAGGATCCTCACGGAGTTCAGCCGAGGTGCCTCGAACTCTTGTTCCGTATGACGACCGGAATCGCGTCCCCGAGAGTCAATAGGATGGTAGTGTGAGGGATCGGGAGACGGTTTACGGCTTTGAGATCACTTCTACGGTTCTGAGCCCGAAGAGCGGTGCAGCGGTGAGGAAATGGCGGTCATTGGAATGGACTTCGGTGAAGCCATGTTCGGCGGCGCATGCAAGATGGAGGGCGTCAGCGGCCCGGAGATGAGTGTTGGAAGGGGCCGAACGAAGGGTGCTTTCCAGGCGGAGCATGATCGAGTCGTTGAGTGGGAGAACTTCGACCAAGCCACTTCGAATGTCCTCTTGAAATTGGGATTCGAGGGATTTCAAAAGGACTGGGGAGTCCCATCCTTCGCGACGTTTACCCAACAGAATGGAGGCGAATTCCGCCCGTCCGTGCCAAACGGTGGAGATGCGTTCAGTTTTCGCCAGCAAATGCTTCACCGCCTCATGCCCCGGTTCAGTCGAGTAAACACGGTAGAGGTGGTTGGTGTCAAAGTAGAGCATCTTCGCGAGAGGAGCGGTCTTCGGAGGTCATTTGGGTGGAGTCGGTTCCACCGGAGAAGGCTCCGGCCCTCAGGGCGGCCTCGTACGCGGGAAGAAGTTTGCGCCTTTCCATGAAGGACTGGCCTGCTGCCGGGCTGGAGGAAACAGGCTCCAGTTCCTTCGTCAAAGACGTGAAGACGATTTGCTTGAGCGTCTGGCCGGTCTCGATGGCACGGATTTTTGCCTTCTTGTAGAGGCTTTCCGGGATATCGATGGTGGTTTTCATTAGGACACCATACGGGAATATGGTTTTCCATCAATCCGTGTTTCCTTCATGAAACATCACGGGCGTCCGGTTGTAACTAAAACAAATCCAATTGGTTAGAATCTTGATTCATGAAGGTTCTGTGGTCGATTTCCGTAAGTAGCTCATTTAGAGTCACTTTTTCGAACGGATGAACGCTCAAAACCTGCAAAGTTCTGTGGAGTGTACCGGGCAGCTTGAGCTGCTTGTGGAGGATGGCGATCATCAGATAGGTGCAGATCGCGACCCATATCT
>JAIXPW010000095.1 GCA_027485995.1 Verrucomicrobiaceae bacterium | reverse complement strand
AGCGGGGCATTGGAGTGTGCGTTTAAAGTTGGGATCCCGGATCAGCGCTTCGCCTTGTGGCGGGATTCGACGATGAAGGCGTTGGTCGGCTTCTTCTTGTTGCGGGTCTTCTGACCCTTGGCGTGGCCCCAGGGGCTGAGAAGGTGCTGACGACCACCACCGGACTTGGAGCGGCCTTCGCCACCACCGTTCGGGTGGTCAACCGGGTTCATGGTCATGCCGCGGACGGTCGGACGGACACCCTGCCAGCGTGAGCGACCCGCCTTGCCGGAGGACTCGTTCATGTGGTCGCGATTGCCGACGGCACCGATGGTGCAGAAGCAATCCTCATTGAAGCGGCGGATTTCTCCGGACGGCATCTTGACGAGGGCCCAACCGCCTTCGCGGTTGGAAAGGATGGCCTGCTGACCGGCGGCGCGGGCGACCTTGCCACCACCACCGGGCTGAAGCTCGATGTTGTGGATGGCGGTTCCGAGCGGCACGCTCTTGAGCGGCATCGCGTTGCCTGGCTTGGCGGCGACCTTGTCACCGGAGGCGACGGTGGCCCCGACTTCGAGTCCGGCAGGGGCAAGGATGTAGGACTTCTGTCCGTCCGTGTACTGAAGCAGGGCGATGCGGCAGGTGCGGTTCGGATCGTATTCGATGCCGACCACAGTGGCGGTCACGTCGTGCTTCCGGCGGCGGAAGTCGATGAGGCGGTAGTGGCGCTTGTGGCCACCGCCGATGTGGCGGCAGGTGATGCGGCCGGTGTTGTTACGGCCACCTGAGCGCTTGAGCGGCTGAAGCAGGCTCTTCTCCGGCTTGCTCTTGGTGACTTCCGCGAAATCGGGAAGTGACATGTAGCGCGCGGAAGGCGTGACGGGCTTGAGATTGTGAATTGGCATGACTCGCGTTGTGGTTCGAGTGTGTCGCGGTGTGCGGGAAAACGGTCTGATCAGACGAGATCGAAGGACTCGCCTTGCTTCAGGCGAACGATGGCTTTCTTCCAGTGGTTGGTGCGTCCGGCGTCTGCACGGCGCTGGCGGCGGAGCTTGCCGTCGCAGTTGGCGGTGCGGACAGCTTCCACCTTCTTGCCAATCAACTGCTCGACCGCACGCTTGATCTCAAGCTTGTTGGCCTTGCGATCGACGTTGAAGACGATCTCGTTGTTGGTCTCCTGGAGAAGGGTGGCCTTTTCGCTGAGATGGACGTTTTTAATGACCTGGTAAATGTCTTTCATGGTCGTGGGCTGGGTCCGGGGTTCAGGCGGTGCGCTGGGCGAGGGTCGCCACGGCATCCCCCACGAGGAGGACGGAGTCGGCGAGGAGCAGTTGCTCCACGTTAAGTTCAAGGGCGGTGATCAACTGGGCCCAGCCGACGTTGCGGGCGGCGAGGTAGGTCGAATCATCGAAAGTGGAACCAACGATGAGGATCTTGCCTGGAGAGGTAAGGGCACCGAGGGTGGAGATGAAGGTCTTGGTCTTGCCATCGGCGATCGAGAACGAGTCGACGTGAAGGATGGAACCGTCGCGGACGAGGTCACCGAGGACGCGGCGAAGGGCGAGTTTGCGGACGCTCTTCGTCACCTTCTTCGAGTAGTCGCGGGGACGGGGTCCGAAGACCACACCACCACCGACAAAGATCGGGGCGCGCTTGTCGCCGTGACGGGCGTTGCCGGTTCCCTTCTGCTTGTAGATCTTCTTGTTGTTGCCGCGGACTTCGCCACGGGTCTTGGTGTTGGCGGAACCGGAGCGGCGGTTGGCGCGGTAGGCGGTGACGAGATCGTGCACGGCCTGCTCGCCACGGCTGGCGTCTTCAAGGACGACATTCGCGGACTGGGCGTCTTCGGCGGTAAAAGCTTTCGCGGACATGGAAGGAATCAGTTAAATGGTTCTGAGGAGATTCCGATTCAGGCGGACTTCTTCTTGGCGAGGCGGATGGTGACATAGCCACCCTTTGCGCCGGGAACGGCACCGGACACGAGGATCACTCCATCTTCCGGACGAACGGCCACAACCTTGAGGTTCTGGACGGTGCTCTTCACGTCGCCCATGTGTCCTGGCATCTTCTGGTTTTTCCAGACGCGGCCCGGAGTGGAGCGGCAACCAATGGCACCGGTCCGGCGATGCATCATCGATCCGTGGGTCATCTTGAGACCACCGAATCCGTGACGCTTCACAGCACCCTGGAAGCCCTTGCCCTTGTTGGTTCCGATCACGTCGACCCACTGGCCGGCGGAAAGGAGCTCAATGCCCGGGTGGGTTTCAGGAGCGGCTTCACCAGCGGCGAAACGGAACTCCTTGACGAAGCGCTTTGGCGTGGAGGCAGCCTTCTTGAAGCGGCCGAGATCTGGCTTGGAAACACGATGTTCCTTCTGGTCGTCGAAACCAATCTGAACGGCGGAATATCCATCCTTTTCAGTGGTCTTGACCTGGAGGGCGGTGTTTCCAGTCACGTCGATGACGGTGACGGGGATCATGGTGCCGGCCTGTTGGTCAAACAAGCGGGTCATGCCGAGTTTTTTGCCGAGGAGTCCGAGTGACATGGCGTAGAGAGATTTGAAATTTGAGATCTGAGATCTGAGAGATGAGAAACCGGAACGGCGACTCAGATGCGGATGGTGATGTCAACGCCGGCGGGGAGGTTGAGCTTCTTGAGCTCGTCCACGGTGCGGGCGGTGGGGTCAACGATGTCGAGGAGACGCTTGTGGGTCCGGATCTCGAACTGTTCCGCCGACTTCTTGTTCACGTGAACCGAACGGTTGACGCTGAACTTTTCGATACGGGTCGGAAGCGGAATCGGGCCGGCCACCTTCGCGCCGGTGCGCTTGGCGGTTTCCACGATTTCCTGGGCTGAGCGGTCGATCGCGCGGTGATCGAACGCACGCAGGCGGATGCGGATTTTCTGATTGTCCATGGTGGAGAGGAGGTGGTTCGGTTTGAGGGTCTGCAGGGCGAGTGATCAGCCTAAGCGTTCGCTTACGATCTCTTCGACAATGTTGTTCGGCACCTGCTCGAAGTGTGACGGAGTCATCGAGTAGGAGGCACGACCGGAGGAAAGGGTGCGGACGGCGGTGGAGTAACCGAACATGGCCTGGAGCGGAACGTTGGCGCGGATGACGGCCAGCTTGCCCTTGGTTTCCATGCTCTGGATCTGTCCGCGGCGGCGGTTGAGATCGCCCATGACATCACCCTGATAATCGTCCGGGGTGGAAACCTCGACGGCCATGATCGGCTCGAGGAGGATGGACTTGGCTTTCTTGAAGCCGTCCTTCATGGCGAAAATGGCCGCCATGGTGAAAGCGTTTTCGTTAGAGTCAACGTCGTGGTAGGAGCCACCGAGGATGTCCACACTCACGTCGATCACCGGATAACCGGCGACGATGCCATTGGTCATGGCCTCAGCGATGCCCTTGTAAACGGCATTGATGTATTCCTTGGGAATCTCGCCGCCGACGACCTTGTTCTCGATCGTCAGGCCCTTGCCCTTTTCGTTGGGCTTGATCTCGATCCGGACGTGTCCGTATTGGCCGCGGCCGCCGGACTGCTTGACCAGCTTGCCGTCGCCGAGGGCGCCGCCAGTGATGGTCTCGCGGTAGGCGATCTGGGGAGCGCCGGTGTTGGCCTCCACCTTGAATTCGCGCTTCAGGCGATCGACGATGATCTCCAGGTGAAGCTCACCCATGCCTGAGATGATGGTCTGTCCGGTTTCCTCGTCGGTCTTGACCATGAAGGTCGGGTCCTCTTCGGAAAGGCGGGCCAGGGCGAGCGCGAGCTTTTCCTGATCGACCTTGGTTTTCGGCTCAACGGCCATCGAGATGACCGGTTCCGGGAAAGTGGGGGGCTCGAGCACCACGTCGTGGTTTTCGGCAGCCAGGGTGTCACCCGTTGTGACGTTCTTGATTCCGACCATCGCCGCGATGTCACCGGAGTAACAGGCATCGACGTCGGTGTGCTGATTGGACTGGATCCGGATCAGGCGGCCGACTCGCTCGGAGCGGCGGGTGCGTGGGTTGTAGACCGTGTCGCCCTTCTTGATACATCCGGAGTAAACGCGGAAGAAAACGAGCTTTCCAACGAACTTGTCGGCCCAGAGTTTGAAGGCGAGGGAAACGAACTTGCCGTTGTCGGTGGTCGGGACCTCGATCTTGGTCTCCTCGTTGTCCGGGTCCATGCCAACCGCAGCCGGAATGTCGAGCGGGCTCGGGAGGTAGTCGACGACGGCGTCGAGAAGATACTGGACGCCCTTGTTCTTGAAAGCGGAGCCGCCGGCGACAGGAACGAGCTTGTTGGCGATCGTGGCGCGGCGGATGCCGTCCTTCAGTTCCTCGCGGGTGACTGGCTCCTCGAGGAGGAACTTTTCACCAAGCTGGTCATCGACATTGGCGACGGTGTCGACCAGTTCGAGGTAGGCTTCCTCGGCGATCTCCTTGAGTTCGCCGGTGAGTTCCTCGACGCGGTAGGTCGAACCATACTTGTCGTCGTCCGAGAAATAAACGGCCTTCTGATTGACCACGTCGATCTGGCCGATGAGCTGATCTTCGCAACCGATCGGGATCAGGATCCGGACGGCGTTGGCGCCGAGCTTCTCCTTGATCTCCGAAAAGACGTTGTCGAAGTTCGCTCCGGTGCGGTCCATCTTGTTGACGAACACGATCCGCGGAACGTGGTATTTGGTGGCCTGACGCCAGACGGTTTCGGTCTGGGGCTGGACACCGGCGACGGCGCAGAAGACGACGATCGCTCCATCGAGGACGCGGAGCGAACGCTCCACCTCGGCCGTGAAATCCACGTGGCCGGGGGTATCGATGATGTTCACCCGGTGCTTTTGCTCCGGGAAAAGCTTGGAGACTCCTTCTTCCGCTCTCTGCCACCATTCGGTGGTCACGGCAGCGGAGGTGATCGTGATTCCGCGCTCGCGCTCCTGCTCCATCCAGTCGGTCGTCGCAGCGCCATCGTGCACTTCACCGATCTTGTGGATCATGCCCGTGTAGAACAGGATCCGCTCGGTGAGCGTGGTTTTACCGGCATCGATGTGAGCAGCGATCCCGATGTTTCGGGTGTGCTCCAGCGAATACTGGCGATTGGGACTGTTCGGGTTACCGGACACGGACGGGAGAGAGGCGGAGAACTTCTTCGAAGATCAGACGGAGACGATTAGAAGCGGAAGTGGGCGAAGGCGCGGTTGGCCTGGGCCATTTTGTGAACATCGTCGCGCTTGCGAACGGCGTTGCCCTGATTGTTGGCGGCGTCCTTGATCTCGTTGGCGAGAGCGACGTGCATCGGGGTGCCCTTGCGGTTGCGGGCGTAGTTGACGAGCCAGCGCATGGCGAGGGACTCGGAACGATCGGCGGCAACTTCGAGCGGCACCTGGTAGGTGGCACCACCGACGCGGCGGGACTTGACCTCGACACGTGGCTTGGCGTTCTCGATGGCGCGGGTGATGACTTCGAGGGGATCGACGGTGTCGATGCCTTCGTTGGCCTTGTCAATCGCGGCGTAAACAATGCGCTGAGCGAGGGACTTCTTGCCGGAGACCATCACCTTGCTGATGAGGTGGCCAACGAGAGTGCTGTCGTAGCGGGCATCGCTGCGATCAGGCTTGTGGAAAACGCGCTTACGGCGGGGCATGGCGGTAGCAGGTAGGAATTAAGGATTAGAAAGGCTTACTTCTTCTTGCCTTTGACGGGAGCGGCTGGCTGGCCCGGCTTCGGACGCTTGGCACCATACTTGGAACGAGACTGGCGACGCTTGTCGACGCCGAGGGTATCGAGCGAACCACGGACAATGTGGTAACGGACACCTGGAAGGTCCTTCACTCGTCCACCGCGAACGAGGACGATGGAGTGTTCCTGGAGGTTGTGGCCTTCACCACCAATGTAGGCGATGACCTCGAAACCGTTCGTGAGGCGGACTTTCGCAACTTTACGAAGCGCGGAGTTCGGCTTCTTCGGCGTGCGCGTCATCACCTGAAGGCAAACGCCCCGGCGTTGGGGGCAGTTCACCAGAGCTGGCGACTTCGACTTTTCAGCCGGGGTAAGACGCCCCTTGCGAACGAGCTGGTTGATGGTCGGCATGATATCCTGCGGGTGGTTCTGAATTTACAATCGAGCTTCGAGTGCAAACCAGAGCGCCGGCGAGAATCCTCGCAGGAGCCTGTT
>JAIXPW010000015.1 GCA_027485995.1 Verrucomicrobiaceae bacterium | reverse complement strand
CGGATGCACTTCTTGATCTGCTCGATCGTCGGCTCGGTGCCTTCGAGGTAGGCTTCCATGATCTCGTCGTCCTGTTCGACGGCGGTCTCGATGAGCTGGGCGCGGTATTCCTTGGCCTTTTCGACCATGTCGGCCGGGATTTCCTCGATCTTGAAGTTTTCCGGCTGTCCGGATTCGTCCCAGATGTGGGCCTTCATCGAGAGGAGGTCGACGACACCGACGAAATCGGACTCGGTGCCGATTGGCAGGACCATGACCAGCGGAGTGGCTCCGAGGATCTTCTTCACCTGGGCGACGACGCGATAGAAGTCAGCGCCGATGCGGTCGAGCTTGTTGACGTAGATGACGCGGGAAACCTTGGAGTCGTTGGCGTAGCGCCAGTTGGTTTCGGACTGGGGCTCAACGCCACCGGAACCGCAGAACACGCCGATGCCGCCGTCGAGCACCTTGAGCGAACGGTAAACCTCGATGGTGAAGTCCACGTGGCCGGGAGTGTCGATGACGTTGAACTGATAGCCCCTCCAGAAGCAGGTGGTGGCGGCGGACTGAATCGTGATGCCGCGCTCGGCTTCCTGCTCCATGAAGTCCATGGTGGAGGCACCGTCGTGCACTTCCCCGATCTTGTGGATCTTGCCGGTGAGTTTGAGAATACGCTCCGTGGTGGTCGTTTTGCCCGCATCAACGTGGGCGAAAATGCCGATGTTACGGTATTTGCTGAGGTCCTTCATGCCAGTAATATGCTGCGGGGTGTGCTTCTGATTTCGGGCGACGGGGTCGCGCCGGGGCGCATTGCTAGTCGACCGGGAGAATTTGGCAATCCTGAGGATCACTTTCCCGACACTTTTGCGGGAAAGTCCTCATCCGGAGCCGGGAAACTGCCGTAAACGGCTGGAATGACGTCACTTGATCGTGGCGGCATTGTAGGGCCGACCCGCCTGATCCTTGGTCTCGGCGCGGGTTTTCGTGAAAACCTCGGCCTTCACCTGAGGAGCCTTGTTGGTCCACTCGTGGCGGATGTAGGTGGCGATGTCGGCCAGGTTGTCATCTGTCATCGAGGGATTCATGGCCAGCCCGGGCATGTCGGCCTGCGGGGTGTAGGTCTGTCCGGCGACGGTGATCGGGCCGGTGAGTCCGTGGAGGAGGATCCTGGCGAGGCGATCGGGTGAGCCGGTGACATACTCGGAGGCATCGAGCGGCGGTCCAAGATTCGGCAGGCCAGCCCCGTCGGGCCCGTGGCAGCCGAAGCAGGCGGCGACTCCGGAATAGAGGGCCTTGCCACGATTGAAGGAAGCGAGGTGATCTCCGTTCAGGCCGACACCCGACACGGCGACTGTCGCAGCCCCTGCGCCCTGATCGAGCCAGGCGATGAGTCCCTTGTCCTGGAGCTTGGTGCCGACGGCTTCCTTGAAGGCGGTCTCATGCTTGTCGAGTCCGGAGAAGGCGGCGGCCTTGACGAAGGGCTTCGAACCATCGTGCTGGATGAGCTCGGCGAGCTTGGTGAACGCGGCGGGAGTGGCGATCGGACCGAGGGCGCGGGCGAGGTAGATCTTCAGCTCATCGTTGGAGGGGGTGAGCGAGAGGATGGCCTCGGAAACGGCAGGCAGGTCCTTTTCGGCGAGCTTGGTGGAGGCCCAGAGTCCGGAACAAACGACCTTCTGGTCCTTGGCCGAGAGCGCGGAGTTCACAGCGGTCGTGCTGAGCTTGCCGAGTCCTTCCAAGGTCCAGAGCGCATTGATGGAACCGACGGGATAGCCGGGAATGGCGACGAGTTTCTCCAGCAGGGGCACGACCGACGTATCGCCACGATCGACGAGGACCCGATGGGCCATGTCGCGATGCCAGCCGTTCTTGTGGGCGAGCAGTTTGACAAGTTCCTCTCCGGTGGCCTTGTCGAAGTCGAGCGGGGCTTCGAGTTTTCCGGAGGAGTAGCGGATGCGGTAGATGCGGCCATTTCCGGTGGCTGGCTTGTCGAGTCCGCGGCTGAGGTACTGCGCACGGAGATAGGTGGTCATGAAGGTCTTGTCCTGGATGATGCCGTGATACATGTCCAGCAGCAGGACCGTGCCATCCGGGCTGTTGTAGAGGTTCACCGGGCGGAAGCGCTCGTCGGTGGAGGCGAGCCATTCGGTTTTTCCGAACGGATGGCTGCCGCTGAGCTTGCCATTGGACTCATCGATCTGGACGACCTTGACGAGGTTCACAACGGATTCGCCGACCAGTCCGCGGCCCACCCAGTCAGGTGGGAAATTGGTTCCACGATAGAGGGTCATGCCGGCCGAGGCCGTGGTGGTCTTCAGCTTGTTGGTGGCCGGGTCCAGGGTGTCTTCGGGATATCCATTCTTCTTGGCGATGTAGGCGCGGTTGACTCCTGGTGTCACGCGTGCGGGCCAGGTGTTGTTGGGTCCGAGCTGGGTGTATTCCTGGGTCTTGAGATTCACGCCTGGATTTCCGGCGAGGAGGTTCGGAGCGACCTGATCGCCGAAGAGGAACGTGGAATTGTTGTTGTGGTAGAGACGGCCGTAGTCATCGTGGGCGATGCCCCACTGGCCGCGGAACGGGGTGGTTTCCATCACCCATTTGCCTGCGATCCGGCGGACGCGCTTGCCGGACTTGGCATTGTAGAGCCAGTTGTCGAGGTTGCGCACGAGGCCGTTCGACTTGTGTTCGACGTTGCCGGCCTCGACCCAGCCCTTCACGGCGATTTCCGGCTCGCCGACCGGTTTCAAGCCATCGCGCTTCTGCCAGCGGAGTTCGGAATCATCGGTGTAGAGAATGCCGTCCGGATAGACCGCCACGGCGCGGGGCAGGTGGAGCTTGTCGAGAAAGACAGTGCGCTTGTCGGCCTTGCCGTCGCGATCCGTGTCTTCCAGCACCACGATACGACCCTGGGGGATGTTCTCGCCATTGCCATCGATGTCGGGCATGTAGCCCAGCATTTCGCAAATCCAGAGTCGTCCGGAGGGATCGAAATCCAGGGCGACGGGCTTGTCCACCAGGGGCTCGGCCGCCACGGGCTCGATCACGAAGCCGGGCGAGAGCTTGAACGACTTGAGCGCATCCGACACCGAAAGCACGGGCGACTGCGGAATCACGGCCTCGGGAACGACCGGGTCCATGTTGCCATGTTCCTTCTTGTCGCCCTTCTGGGCGAGGGCAAGGCCGGGCAGGAGCAGGGTGAGAAGAGCGATGCGGTTCATGGTTTGGCTGGAGTCTTGTCGCGGATACGGAAAATCCAAGTCCCATGTTGCGGTTCTGAGCCAGGAAGCTCCGACGGAGGCTGGTGCTTGAAGGGAAAATGAAACCACGAAAGTCACGAACAGGCACGAAAGGAGAGGCAATCGTGACGATCTTCGCACGCACCTGAGGAATGAGTCTGACGCGATCCGGAAGTCCCTGATTCTTGTGGTCTGAATTTCAGGATTCAGATAGAGACATGCTCGGAGCGCTTGATCAGGCACCCGACCGAGCAGGTCATCCAGGCCGGCATCGAGAGCTGATTCTGCGAGTCGAGTCATCCGGCGATGACGAAGCTGGTTCGGAAGAGCCGGGAGCGGTCAGGCGGCTCAACGCCAGCGAACCCTAGGAAGGAGGTCGGAAGGGGAATGGAAAGGCCACCTCACGCATGGAAGGGCTTTCGAAGGTCATCCATTCAGGAAACCTCGACTCGCAAGGAAATGGCACCAGATCGGGGATTTACTCGGCCGGGGCTTTCCAGGCCGGGAATTCCTTGAGGAGCTGCTGCTCATATTGGGTGGCTCCGGCGCTGTCACCCGTCTTGCCCAGCGCTTGGCTGAGACGCCAGAGGGCTCTCGGCTTGAGGTCTCGATCGTCGATGAGGGTCACGACATAGACGAAATCTCCGGCAGCGGCTCCAGCCTCGCCGGCGCGCAATTTCAACTCACCGGAAAGCATGCGGACGCCGCCTCCGATGCGGCCTTCAGGGCGTAGCGCGAGGGCTGCATCGACGGCCAGACGCGACTCGGCATCGCGTTTCAGGGCCATCAGCGCACGACCTTTGTCAAGCAGTGCATCGGCCTTCTGGGTGGGGTTGTCCTCGGTGGAAATGACGTTCTCGATGGTCTTGAGCGCCTCGTCCGGCTTGCCGCTTTCCACGAGGGCCTTCGAGAGGTAGCGCCAGACTTCCCGTGGAGTCTCGCGGGGTTCCTCCGGATTGGCTACGAGTTTGAGGAAGCGGGCTGCAACGGCATATCTTCCGGCAAAGTAGGCCTCGCGTCCGGCCCATTGGAGGGATTGGTCGGGAAGGTCGGCGGCGTAGCCTCCCGCCACGGCCAGATCAATCTCTTCGGAGAGTTTGTCGAGGTTCTTCGCGGTGAAGTAGCCCAGCGCGAGGAGCAATCCGGCGTGCTTCTTGTAGGTGTCCGGCTCCATCTTGCGGGCCTTTTCGAGATAGGGCACCGAATCCGCCGCGACGTTGGTTTTCGCAAGCCCCCAGCCGATGAAGTAGTTCGCCTCGGCCTCGATCTTGACCGAGAGGTCCTTGCCGTTTGCGAGCAGTCCCCGATAGCGGGTGATCATGTCCGGGAGATTCCCCTCATCCCTGCGGATGCGGGCGGATTCAAGCCAGCCGATGGTGGAGAGCTCCGCTGAATCCTTCAGGGCGATGAGCTGGTCAAGGTCCTCGATCGCCTTGGCGGGTTCTCCGGTGTCGCGATAGGCCTTGGCCCGTTTGGCGGTGGCCTTCGGGATCAGCGGATCCTTGGGGTAATCGCTGATGAACTTCGAATACGAGCGGATGGCCCCCTGGGGATCCCCGGCTTCGGAAAGGCACCAGCCGCGATTGTAGAGCATGCCGGGTCGGGTGGACTCGCTGATCTGGGTGACGTCGATCTCGCTGTAGGCCGGTGCGGCCTTGTCGTAGGCCTTTCGGGTGAAGAGGCTCTCGGCCTTCATCAGCAGGGCGGTGTGGATCCGCGAATCATTGGCGTGGCCTTTCCTGTAGATCTGAAGGAAGGCATCGACCTGGTCTGGCAGGTGCTCGCCATCGATCTCGTAAAAACAGAGCAGACGGTAGTAGGCGGCCTGGTAGGCGAGGTCATCCTGGGCAGGGATCAGGCGCTCGATCTGGCGGAACATCCGCAGGGCGTCCGAGGGCAGCTTGAGATGGAAGCTGGACCGACCGGCGAGCATCAGTCGCTCGGCCTTCTTGTCATCGCGCTGCGGCGTTGGCACGCCGGGAGGCAGCTCGGCCAGGTCGGTGACATCGACCCCGCTTTTCCGATAGGCATCGAGCACGCCGCGATAGTCCTTTCGCGAAAAGCAATTGGCCATCAGGGCGACCACGGCATCGGAGCGGAACGCCTCCATGCCGGGCGTGATGGCGATGAGTTTCAGATAGCGGTCGGCGAGGTCGTTCTGGCCGAGTTTGCTGGCCGCGAGGGCAGCCTTGAGGGCGGCTTCACCGCGCAGGGCGGGGGAGGCCTGGGACTGGACGACGGCCTCGAAGAGCTCAAGCGCCTCGGCCAGTTTTCCGGTCTTCTGGAGCAGGGTGCCGAGGGCGACCTTGGATTGCGCGGCGTAGAGGATTCCGGAGGGGTGATCGATGACCTTGCGGAACAGATCGGCGGCCTGCCGGTCCTGATTGATCTGGCTGTAGCAAGTGGCGGCGGAGAAGTAGCCGCGGACGAGGGATTCCGGAGTTCCGCCATTCTCGGCATATCTCAGGAACAGCGGGGCGGCGAGGGCGAACTCGCGTTTGCCCTGGTGTTCATAGGCCAGGGTATAGGCTGCGGCGCTGACCCAGATGCCCTTGCCGTAGCGGTTCAGCAGGGTGTGGAAGCAGCGCTTGGCATCATCAATCCGGCCGGTCTGGTAAAGGCCCTGGCCCAGATAAAGCCAAGCGGGTTCGGCGTTCGGGTGGTTGGGGAACTGCGCGAGATACTGGTTGAAGATTCCCGTGGCCAGGGCCAGCAACTGCTGCCGCTGCTCCGGATCATTGCTGGTGTTTCCCTGATCGTAAACGTTCTTGGCCCGCTGATACATGTCGTTGGCCGGATCAGCCTGAAGGGCGGGGTCCACCGGCTGGGCCTGGGGGATCTGGGCCTGGGCCACCACCGGCGACACGGCGAGGAGCAGCAATGCAAGCGAGCGTTTCATGAACAAAAGGAGGGTGCGACGCGGTCGTTCAAGGCTTGGGCTTCGGACGCTGGGTGGCGAAGGAGATGTTCCAGATGCCGGCCTTCTGGCAGACGGCGATGGTCTCGATGATGATCTGATATTGGCACTCGGCGTCACCATAAAGGCGGACCGGTTGGTTCTTGTAGATCTTGGAAATGGAGGAAAGCCGTTCGAAGAGCTGGTCCCGGGTGATCTCCTTGCCCTCCACGATGATTGTGCCATCGACGCGGACATTGATGAGGATTTCCCCGCGCTGCTGGTTGTGCTGGGCTCCTTCCTGGATGGTCGGAATGGAAATCTTCATGTCGCGTTCCTCCTCAGCGAACTTGTAGCTGAGGATGAAGAACATCAGCAGCACCAGCATGATGTCGATCATCGAGGCAAGCTGCAGCGGCGCGGGGCCGAGCGGTTGTTGGGTGGTGAGCTTCATGGCGTTCAGATCCCGTGCAGGTCTCGTTGGTTCATGGAAAGGGGCGTTGCCTGGGCCCCGTCCGCCGGACGCTGGGATGCGCGCGGCACCCCGGCCCGTGCCTGGGCGGCGAGCATCTGGAGGCTGACGATGAAATGGGTCGCGGCGCCTTCAAGCTCGCTGACAAGCCGCTGCGATTTCCCACGGAAGTAGGCGTAGAGCATGAGCGCCGGCACGGCCACGGTCAGGCCTGCTCCAGTCGTGACGAGTGCCATCGAAATTCCCGAAGTGAGCTCCAACTGCTGGACGCCTTCCTTCCCGGCGGAAAGATCGAAGAACGACTTCGTCATCCCGATCACCGTGCCGAGCAGCCCGACCAACGGGGCGATCGCACCGATGTCCGCCATGTAGGTCACACGGCCGGTGAGCTGGGTGGCTTGCCGCGAGCCCTCGGCCTGGGCGATTTCCCGGATCTCCTCGATCCCGGCCGACGGGTTCTGGAGGATGAAGTCGACCGTATGCTGGACGATCGAGGACATGCGCTGCGACTGGCGGCGGCAGTAAGAGGACAAGCCCTTCAGGTCCCCGGCGCGGATCATCGCTTCCGAATCCGACATGAACTTGTCGGTCACCACCGCACCGGAGCGCAGGGTGATGAAGAGGATGAAGGCGACCGCGACCATGATGATCGAGATCAGGAACAACACATACATCACCTTCCCGCCGCCCGCGACGAGTTCGAGGATGTTGAGTTCCTTCGGCTGGGCAGCGGCGGTGGCTGTCTGCTGGGCGAAGGCGGAGAGCGCGGGCAGCAAGGCCAGCGCGGCGGTCAAAAGGCGACACTTCATGGAACTTCAGGGAATACTAGCGATCAAAACCTGCGACGCAAGCCCCGGGCAGGGGTCCGCATACCCTGTCCGGTTCCTTGATCTTTCGACGATCTGACCCTTCCTAGCCTCCCGTTTGGCTGGTGGACTGCGGGAAGCGAGGGGGGAAATGCCCAGCTTTCGGGATGCAAGGAACGCGTTGCGACGGTCCCAGCCGGATCAGCATCCTTCGACGGGCTTGAAGTTGAGTGGATCGGTTCGAGCAAGTTGGGGCTCCAGACTTCCGGAACCCCAGAGATAGAAACCATTCGTCGTGGATCCGGACGAAATGATCGACTTGGCCCGACGCGACGGCACAGCGCGGAACGGCCTCGGTTGGCTAATACTTGTTTCGGCGCAGCACGACTGCCTGGAGGAAGCCGCCACTGGAGCCATCACTCGACAGGAAGTATGAGTTCTTGCTCTTGAGGATGATCATCTGCGTCTGGTCCTTGGCGAAAATCTGGAGATAATTGTGCTCCTGGAACTTCCACTCGGTACCCAACTGATAGGAGAGATCATAGGAGATCTGCTCGTTGTTGACCGGAACCACGAATGCCTCGCGCGTTTTCAGCTCAGTGGTTCCACTGGTGCTGGTGCGGAAGGCGACCGGGTAAGGGCTGAGGTTGTGGACCCGAAGCTGGCCCATGGGGAGCTTGCTTGGGTCGTCATCGATGACATAGGCCACAAAGGTTCCGTCCGTGGCGGGTGCGAGCAGGACAGTGGCACGCGCGCACCCCGATGGGAGCGCGGCCAAGGCCACCAGATCCGGAGCCTTCTTGCGGCGATTCTCGAGTTCCAGGGCGAGGCCTTTCTTGGCGGGAGCGTCCTTGTCGCTTGAAGCGTCCTTGGTTTGGAGGGGCATCAGTTGATGCTGGAGGTCCTCCTCGGATGCCGCTGGCGGCTTCGTGTCACCATCGCCGTTCTTGAAGATCTCCATGATCGCTGGGCCGGTGTAGGCAACGGGATCGGAATAGCGGAACGCGAGAGCCTTGATCTTGCCATTCTTCTCGCCGGCCTTGAAGGAAAGACCGCCGATCTCGTCCCCCCACGCCACCATATCGATCTTCATGGCGACCTCGTTCTGCTGCGCGCGCAGAACGGGGGCACAGAGCGCGGCAATGAAGAGGAGCGATGCCACCCCAAAGCGGCGGGCTTCAGATTTCCTGGGGCGAAAGCCAGCGGAACGAGACGATTGTGAACTTGCGACCATAGAATCGATTGAGGGAGGAAAGTGAGTTGCCACGGGCGGTCGGATCGTTGGAGGAATCGACATAGTCGGGGATCCGCTGGACGATGGCTTCACAGTAGGCTTTTGCAACAGTCTTGCCTGTATCGTCAAGCGCTTCACCATAACTGCGGATTCTGAAGGTGTCCGAGCGGCTCGCCAGCGACGGCCCGATCACTTGCAGAACGTCCGCCTGGGTGAGCCATCCGGGAATTCCTGTGGAGCGATATCCCTGCTCGTTCTTCGCGGTGTTGAGCATGGTGCGGTCCGCAATGATGCTCGCGATGCTGCCAAAGTTGTTGTCGGTCGAGGTCGCGGCCCAGACGGGGTTGCCGTCTGCATCCGAATCGGATGGCCGATCCGCGCGGTCATCTCCATCCATGTCGGCCCGTGGAGCGCCTTCCTTTTCGGACAGATTGCAGCGGTCAATGTTGGAGGTGACTCTGGAGAGTCCTTTCTTGGCACCAGTGAAATCGATGTTGATTCCACTTTCGTCGATCGCGCTTTGGAGTGCTCCGCTGCGGGTCATCGCCGCCTGCCGGGTGATGTCTCCGATCGCCCGGTTGACGAAGTGGGAAAGCGAAACGAAAGGGCCACGCATGCGGACCTGCTTGACGATCTCGGTGGCCAGGGCGTCGAGTTCGGTGTCGGTCAAGCGGCGGTATCCGGAATAGGAATCCTCGGCGGTGCCGGTGGCCGGGTTGGCGGCCGGGCTCAACTGTTCCAGACTGCGGGGAAAGGAGGCATTGGTGGAACCAGAGGCATCCGCCCTGTGCTTGAAATGCTTGGAGCTCGCGAGCATGGCCTTCCAGGCATTCTTGTCGGTGCTGTTGACGTTGAACGCGCCTTCGACCGTCAGCAATGAGGCACATTTGACGGGATCCTTGAGATCAGAGGCCGTCGAACTGGAAGACAGACGGGTCAACGAAGGATTCGTTGGAGTCGTCGCGGAGCCGGAAAGCGTGGACAGGAAATAGCTGTCCCAGATCGCCGAGTTCAGCAGGTAGGAGATGTCATAGTAGTTGCGATTCGTAGTGTTTGAGCCGGTTTTATTGGGCGCTCCGAGCAACACGTAATCCGTGCGCGGCTGGATCGTGAGGGATCTCTTCACAAGCGGGGTCGCATAGGAATTGGCAAACGCATTGCCCGGCTGGTGGCAGAGCGAGGCGGCGACATCGTCCCCGGTCAGATCCGCATGTTGGAACTGGGCGATCGAGGTGAACTGGGACGGCACCGAGAACAGCACGGTCTTCTGGCTGCCGGTCCAATTGCAGCCCCAGGGCATCGGGCTGTCGAGATTCTTGGTGAAGGCCTGGCCTGTCTGGCCACCGGGAGCAGTATCCGACAGCTGGGCGAAGCCGTTGTTGCTTTCCATGAAGTAAGGCGGCGCATTGTAGCTGGTAATGGGTCTCCTGATGCGGGTGGCTTGAAGGTTGAAATCCGCATAAGTGCGAAGGGTCGATGAGCGCTGGCCCCAATCATAAGCACTGGGCATCTGATTGATGTAATCCACGCCTGGCTGACTGAGCTGAAAGCTGAAGCACATGAGGGGAACCGGTCGAGTCCGGGCCTGACACGCTGCAAGATCGTATCTTCGTGTGTTTGGACTGAAATACCCGTTATCAAGTTCGAAGCCCTCGATCCGGCGTAGCGGCTCAGCGCTACTGGAACTCCCGGCAAGTCGCATTTCCAAGCCAATGTAGGTCGTCTGCCAGCTTTCTCGAACATCAAGTGACGGAAGCACGACTAGCTCACTTTTCTCATTGATGTAAGGCCACGCGCCTGCGGCATCCAGCTCGACGCATTTGGTGAAGTCCGTTGGTGATGAACTGCCGAAAGGCACCAGATCGACGACCAGTCGCTGGGTTCCGGTGCCGATGGAACGCAAGGTGTATCCGCCCAGAGTATAGGCCCTGGCTTCGCCTACCGCCAGTGAGGCCGACTTGATCCGGAAGATGGTCTGATTGAAAACCGCAGGTTCGGTCGAGCTGATGAATACCGAGTTGGTGCCGAGGTTCCAGATTCGAGAGGGATTGTTGCCGGATGGGGTCAGGTTGCGGATCTCGAATTCGAGATCGTTGTTCCACTTGAGCGGCACCGAGTAGGGGTTGGCGATGCCAATGGCGATCTTTCCGCAGGCATTGGCTTTGGAGGCGGCACCGGCATTGGTGGTGGCGGGGCTGAATTTCACCCCCATCAGAATGCGGAGGTCGGTGATCAAGGGTGCGATGGATGCCGCATTGACCGAGGTGGCTGCCTTCACGACGAGCGAGCCGTTCTCCAGATTCTTGAAACGATCATGAAACTCCTTCAAGGCATCCCATTTGGGGGCGAGCATGTTGCTTCCCCCGAATCTTGGAATGATGTTGCTGCCTCTGACCGGATAGTTGGTGATCGTGGAGACTGGATTGGTGTTGGGAAGGCCGGTTTCGAGAATGGAAGTGAGATCCACTTTGGTGCCTCCGCTGAGCGCATCGGTCAGGAGCCCTTTGCTGTCGCTGGTCGCTGTGTGAAACAATGACTGGATCGGAGATCCCCCGGTCCCACCGGATTTTGCCGAAGGGATCAACAGCGCCGTCTCAGGCAGACTGACGAGACTTGGAATCGAATCGTGACCGGCAGAAGACGGGATCGGGTAATCCTTCAATCCATCCACGGTTTCCCAGCCTCGACGCTGGGCTGTTAGAGAGGCATAACTCGTGGGATCGACGTTGGTCCTCCGCAAGTTGATTCGAGCCTTGACTCCTTCATCTCCGATCCACCAGGCGTAGCGACCGGTCGTTTTGGAGTCCTTGGCGATGCCGACCAGCGGCGCGGCAACGAATCGGGGAAGAGTGGCGGAACTCGCCTGACCGACGGTCGAAGGTCCGACAAGGACCACGGCGGCCGAGGTGTTCGACACCGATCCATCCGATTTCACCGCACAGCTGCTGAGGGATGGGGTCAGGATTCCCGTGCCACTGAGGTTCTCGTTTCCGCTGATCAGCCACTGGGAGATTCTGGGAGAGGGTGTCTTGGAGAGGATCTCGGTGCCCGGAGTGGTGCTGGTGCTGCTGTTTCTCCAGACGCCCATCCAGTGGCGTGTGCCATTCTGCACGGCGCTGAGACCCTTGTTGATGCTGTTGATCGAGCTGTTGTTGACGGGTGCCTTGCCAACGGGGAGGACCGCTCCGTTGGTGTCTCCGGCGAGGTCTGCGGAACCGGTCGTTCGCTGGTCGGGACCGGCCTGCTTCTGGAGCTCGGACAGTGCGATCATGAGGGCCAGTCGAGCATTGTTGCGAGCGACGGTCACCTCGTTGGAAACTCCACCCTGGCGGAGAGTGACGGTCGAGAGTGTCAGCATGCCGAGACCGACGACGACCAGGAGCACCATCATGACGATGGTCACCAGAAGGGCGAAGCCATCGTGTGGCCTTGAAGAGCCCGGGAGTTTGGGGCCTCTGGGCAGAAGTGGATCTGAAATCCGGAGCTGGGTTTTCATTGAAGGCTTGGGTCTCTTCAGAGGTGTTCGGAGCTTACGGGTGCTTGGGAATCGATTTCAATACGGAGCTCGATTTGGCTTCATGGTTTTTTCGATTTTCGGACAGGAATTACCATGTGTTTACAATATGAGCAGGGGCTCTAGGCAACAAGAATCGAAACTTTATTCATCCATTGCTGAACGATGTTGCAAGGGCAAGAACGGATTCCTGGCTGCTCAAGAGGTGAGAGGTCCGTTCACTCATACTCCAGTTCAGGCGATGCCAGCCTCGGTGTCGATCACCCGGTTGGGGGGATTTTCCAGCGGGCTGAAAGACCTCCGAGGCCAAATAGGTTGAGGCGGCCCATGCGTTCCATTTTGCTCGTCGTTTTCGCGACCCTGATCTCTGCCGTCCATGGGGAGGATTCCCTGCCGCCGGGTGGGGTCGCTCTCTTGTCACCTGGTTTCACGCTTTCCGGGGGAGCGGGAAAAGGCGGCCCGGCGACCAAGGTGATGGTGACCGGGCAGGCCTTTGCAAACGCCATGCGCGTCAACGTCGTCACCGCCACACCCGAGCAACCCTGGAGCGCCCAGATGACGGCATCCCTCGGTGGTGCGATCAACATGGACGACCGGATTCTTGTCCGATACATGGCTCGCCGGATCGGGTCGGGCAAGGGTCATGCGGTGGCGAAGCTCCAGCATGGAAAGCCGAGCTACTCGATGATTGGCATGACGGAGACCGCGAAGTTTGGAACCGAGTGGGAGCAGGTCAACCAGGCCTTCATCGCCAAGTTGGCGGCCTCCGCAGGACAGGCGGAGATCACGCTGTTCTTCGGGGATCAGGTGCAGACCGTCGAGATCGCGGATCTGCAGGTCCTGAACTACGGGCCGAGTTTCGATCTCGCCAAGCTGCCTCGGCAGAAAATCAGCTATGAGGGTCGCGAGCCGGATGCCGCGTGGAGGAAGGCGGCGTTGGAACGAATCGAATCCATCCGCAAGGCTGACTATGCGGTGCAGGTCATCGGCCCCGATGGAAAGCCTTTGGCCAACACTTCCGTCAGCGTCGAACTGGACCGCCACGAGTTTGGCTTTGGATCCTGCGTCACCCGCGACTGGCTCACCAAGGAGGGGCCGGACGGAGACCGTTACCGCGACATCGTCCAGCGGACCTTCAGCCGGGTGGTCTTCGAAAACGATCTGAAGCCCGACTCCTTTCCGCACGAGGACAAGGGACGCGCCCAGTTGGAGAAGAGTTTCGCCTGGCTGAAGGAAAGGGGGATCCGCATCCGCGGGCATTACCTGATGCAGGAGGCGGTGGATGGTTGGTCCCGCGAACGCCTTTCCGACCCGGAGAAATACAAGGTCACGCTCTTCGACAGCATCCGTGAACGGATTTCCATGGTGGGCGATCGAGTGGTCGAGTGGGACGTCATCAATCACCCCATCGCCTGGCAGGGGGCTGAGATGCTGGCGAAGAAAGGTCCGCCGCTGGAGCACGTCGGAGCGGAGGCCTTCCAACTCGCCCGCTCACTGACCAAACTTCCCCTGTGCATCAACGAGGACCAGCTGTTCCGCCCGGGACCGCAGCAGGATGAAACCTTTGCCCTTTTGAAATCGATGAAGGACCGGGGCATCCGCGTGGATGGTCTCGGCAACCAGGCCCATATCCACAGCAGTTATCTTCCCACTCCGGAGGACATCCTCCGCATCACCGACCGCTTTGCCACGGTGGTCCCGAAGCAGGTCATCACCGAGTATGACGTGGTCACCAACAGCGACGACCCGCTTGCCGCCGACTACCTGCGCGACAGCCTGATCGCCTGTTTCAGCCATCCGGCCTACGATGGCTTCCTGCTCTGGGGATTCTGGGAAAACAGGCACTGGATCCCAGAGGCGGCACTCTGGAAGAAGGACTGGACCATCAGGCCGACAGGACAGGTCTGGGAGGACTGGGTGGGCAAGCGCTGGCACACCAAGGTCACACGGACGACCGATGCTTCAGGACGGATTCAATGGCGGGGTTTCAAGGGAACCTATCGGATCTCCGTCGGCGGAAAGCAGACGCCCGCATTCCAGCCCGAAACGAAGATCACATCGGTCAAGGCTCCCTGATCATGCCGCTTGCTTCGCTCGGGGGCGCTGTGCGATGGATGGAGCATGCATTCAAGAGCGTTTGCGGCCGCGGCCTTGGTGGCCCTTTCAACTATGATGGCCTCCGCCGAGCCTGCCGCCCCGCCGCAGTCAGCGGCCATTCCCAAGCCTCATGATTTCGCCAGGTGGGAGAAGGACATCGCGGCCTTTGAGAAACTCGATGCCGCCAATCCTCCGCCCAAGCATGCAGTGCTCTTCATCGGGTCCTCGGGAATTGTCCGATGGAAAACACTCGCGGCGGATTTCCCAGGAACGACGGTCCTGAATCGCGCGTTCGGCGGCAACGAGATCGCGGACTCCACGCACTTCGCCGACCGAATGATCTTCCCCTACGAGCCGAGGATGATCTTCCTCCGCGCCGGAGGAAATGACATCCATGCCGGACGGCCAGCCGAGGAGGTGTTCGGCGACTTCAAGTCCTTCGTCGCCACGATCCGGAAGAAGCTTCCAGACGTCCCAATCGCCTACATCGGGCTCAATCCCGCTCCCTCGCGCTGGTCGGAGAAGCCCGCCGGGGACAAGCTCAACGCCGCCATCGCCGCCTATGCGAAGGAGAGCAAGAACCTCCTCTTCGTCGATGCGACGAAGATCACTCTCGATGCCGAGGGCAAGGTTCGCCCTGAGCTGTTCGTCGAGGACCAGCTCCATTTCAATGAGGCGGGTTACAAGCTGCTCGCGGAGGTGGTGAGGCCTTTCGTGCCGAAGGACTGAAGTTCGTGCGACCCGCATGGTTCGCCGTGCAGGAATCATGATCGGTCCGGGCCGCGAGGTTTCATGGGAAACCTGCAAGCTCCGTTCCATGCGCATCGCAGCGCTTCAGAAGCGTGTGGGGGGGGCTGGCCTGGGGTCTGCGAGAAGAGCGGGGTGACGAGGTTCCGCCGGAGCCTCCGATCCGCACCCGACCATGAAACCATCCCAATTCAATCTGCCACGGCTGGCTGGCCTCGCCCTGGCTTCCTGCTGCCTGCTGGGCAGCTGTGTCGAGCCCTACTACGCCGACGACCGGGGCTCCGGTTACCGCAACTATCGCGGCGGTCCCTACAGCCCGGGCTATCAGGTTCTTAACCTTCCGCCGGGTTACCATACCGAGCGCCACGGCAATCTGGACTACTACCAGCACGGCGGCTCCTACTATCGGCCACGGCAGGGTGGGGGCTACACGGTGGTGGCCCCTCCATTCGGAGTCAGCCCGGGCCATCGGAACAACCAGTTGATCCCGCGTCTTCCTCCCGGCTACAGGGCCTATCAGGATGGCAATGGAACCTACTACCGTTCTGGTAGTTCCTACTACCGTCGTCAGGGAAATGGCTACCTGCCTTTCAATGGAACCCATTGAGAGAATGCGAGCCGTGTCCCGCTGTTTCAGGTCATTTCGCCTCCGGCCAGACCGCCTTCAGGACCGCCGCCAGGCGATACCCGGCCTTGGAAAGCTCTTCTTCCACGGTGTCGCGTGACCTCACCGGATACTCGGGCGGGAGCGTGACGGTCCATTCGAAATGGTTGTCATGCTTCTCGTCCTTGGGCACGAGGACACGGTTGTGGGGCTTCAGTCCGTCGAAGCAGGACTTGGAGCGGCCGAGCGTCTCGCTGGCCCACTGGATCGGCCAGGTCACCACCGCGCCTTTCCCATCCCACTCGGGCTTCACTGGCCACGCCTTCATGAGGGCGGTGGGAAAATCCTCCGCTCCGAGATGGTCGCGCGCGCTCTTGACCGTCTGGGTGTCCCAATAGCCATGCAGGGCGCTGCCCTTCGGCGTCTTGACGTGGAAGTAGTTGGCTCCCGCGTCCGCCTGTCCCTTGGCTCCCGTGTTTGGATCCACGAACTGGTCCTTATCATCCACATAACTGCAGCCGACATGGAGCGGTTGATGAAGATCACCGATGAAATGGGCGATCAACATCAGCGCCACCCGCTTGCGGATCTTGAGTGGGTTGTCAGCCTTGTCCTCCTTGGCCTGAAGGACGAGGATGCATTGTTCCAGGGTGTGGACAATGTCGTGCTGGTTCGCGCCGATCCCGTCCTTCCGATAGACGGTCTGCTGAAAGGGGATGTCACAGTAGTGATAACTGTGATGCTCCGGGTTGTTGGCCACGAAGTCCTTCATCTCAGCGGAGAGATACTTGTCCGGCAACTTCGCCCGGTCCGGCCAGGTGGCGGCACGATCAAGCCCTTCGCCCTCCTTCAGCAGCAGGCGCACCTCCTTCAGAGCCCGCGTGCCTTCGAGGCAGCGCTCGGCGATGGTGCCGATGGCCTGATGCCCGGCATTGCCGTAACCAGACGCATGGCCGGTCAAGATGACGGCGAGAAGGAGTGGGAGGAATCTGGACATCTGGGAGGGATGGTCGTCACGGACTCATCGCAATCGATCCGGTCAAGGACTGGGGCCGCGAGCCGAGCGCTGAGGTCTTGGATCAGGAGACCTTGCTGGCCTCCTTCGCGAGCCTGTCGAGCACGCCGTTCACAAAGCGACCCGAATCGGTGGTGCCAAAGCGTTTGGCGAGTTCGATGGCTTCATTGATCACCACCTTCGAAGGCGTCCCGGCATGGAAGATCTCATAGGCGGCCAGACGCAGGATCGCGCGATCAACGGGGTCGATGCGCTCGGGAGAGAAATTCTCCACCACCTGGGCAAGTTGGTCATCGATCCGGGCCTTGTGCTGGAGCACGCCATTGACGATCGCATCCGAATCGCGACGGAGTTCCAGCAGCCCGGCCCGCGATTCGCGGAGCTTGGTGAGATCCGCCTGTTCGGGAAATCTTTCAGGCTCCTCGACCATCCGCATGCGGTCGGAAATGCGCTGCAGTCGGCGGACCGAGGCCGCACTGGCTTCAAGTTGTCCCCGGAGCGAAGGAAAATCCTCGATGCCGTGGAGAAAACGCTGGCGGCTGAGGGCCAGCTCGCGGTCGATCCGGAACAGGTCCTTGAGAGCCGATTCCATGGCTGCCGCGACGGCGTCATCGTCATCGTTGCGCGGGAGCCGCTCAACCCGATCAAAGGCGCTGCTCCATTTCGATTCGAGTTCGGCGATGCGGTTGAGCTCGATTTTCAACGACTCCGCTTCGAGATGGGCGGAAAGAAAGGCACTGGCGACGGTTTTCCGCTCCATGAACTCGGTCAGGCGGACATCCCGTCCGACCGCAAGATGGTGGACGGTCCGGAACGTGGCGATCTGGAGGCTGCGTCGATCCGACTCGGTCACAAACTCCCAGAATGGCTCCCGCATGGCGGTCGGGTCCGCGCCGCCCTCGAGGTCGGTGCAGTAAAGAAACTGAATGACCGCCTCGCGGATCTGACGGCGGCTAGGCATCTCGGCGGGTGCGGGAAGTTGAGGTCTTCGGCATCGAGCGATCCAGTTCCTGGAAGATATCGATCATGCTGGCGGCGGCGCGGGCGGCCTCCTTGCCACGGTTGAGCTTGGGGCCGATGCAGCGGGCGTAGGCCTGCTTTTCATCTGCGACCAGCAGGACCTCATGGATGATCGGCAGCTTGTGTTCGGTGGCGAGGGACTGAAGGGCGTAGGTGACGGATTTCGCGACCAGATCGGCATGGTCGGTGGAGCCACGGATGATCAGTCCGAGAGCGATCACGCAGGCTGGGGGATCACGATCGAGGACGTTTGCCACGGTGACTGGAATTTCAAAGGCACCTGGAACCCGGATGATGTCGATTCGACCCTGTGGGACCAGTTCGCCGAGTTCCTCGAGAGTGTTGTCGACGAGGGCATCCATGAACTGCTCGTTGTATTTCGAGGCAACGATGCAGATGTGGACCTTTGGTCCGATGATGCGGGGTCTGGGAGGCAAGGCCGAAGACATGGGCGGGGTATGGGGGCAGGGGACGGAAAAGTCAACCGATGGGAATGATTCGCGCGCTTCCTTCAATCGAGGTGGAAGACTTCGCGCAGCGGCTGGCCAACAGGCGAGCCATCCGGATTCGAGGGCATGATGTCCGCCATGTGCCGCCACCAGCGCTGGCAGACCTCGGTGCTGGCGATGGATTCCCAGCGGGCCTCATCCTCGATCTCCACGTAACCAAAGAGCTGGCGCGTCTCCGGATGCAGGAAAATCGAGTAATTGTGGGCACCATGCGCGGTGAGCGTGTCGGCCAGCTCCTGCCAGATCGGCTGGTGGCGTCGCTCATACTCGGCCTCGTGACCGGCATCGACGGAGAGGACAAAGGCTTTTCGGATCATGGGGATTCAGGGCGGCGGTTGTTAGAGAAGATGGCCCATCCGCAGCTTTTTGGTTTCGAGGTATTTCTCGTTGTGCGGATTGGAGGGCAGGCTGATGGGGAGTTGCTCGACAATCTCAAGGCCGTATCCGCCGAGGCCGACGACCTTCTTCGGGTTGTTGGTCAGCAGCCGGATGCGTCGCACGCCGAGATCGCAAAGGATCTGCGCCCCCATGCCGTAGTCGCGGAGATCAGAGGCGAATCCGAGTTTTTCATTGGCCTCGATCGTGTCGAGCCCGGCCTCCTGGAGCTTGTAGGCGTGGATTTTCGCCGCGAGGCCGATGCCTCGACCCTCCTGTCGAAGATAGAGCAACACGCCGCCTTCCTTCGAAATCTGCTCAAGGGCGGCCGCGAGCTGGCCACCGCAGTCGCAGCGCTTGGAGAGAAACACGTCACCGGTGAGGCACTCGGAGTGGACGCGGACCAGGGTCGGATTGTCGGGATCGATCGGTCCCTTGGTCAGCGCCAGGTGATGGGAGCCATCCGTCGCGATCCGGTAGAGGTGGAAGTCGAAATCGCCGTAGTCGGTGGGCAGCACGATGGTCTGCTCGCGCTCGACCAGCTTTTCCGAGCGACGACGCCATTCGATGAGCTGGGAAATGGTGCAGGCTTTCAGTCCGTGTCGGGCCTGGTAGTCTCCGAGCTGGCCGACGCGGGCCATCGTGCCGTCGTCATTCATGATTTCACAAATCACCCCGGCGGGCGGGAGTCCGGCCAGGCGTGCCAGATCGACGGCGGCTTCGGTGTGGCCTGCACGGCGCAGCACACCGCCCGGCATGGCCTGCAGCGGAAACACGTGACCGGGCTGGACCAGCGACTCCGGGCCGACCGTTTCATCGGCGAGAAGCCGGATGGTCAAGGCCCGGTCGGCGGCGGAAATCCCGGTCGTGATGCCCTTGGCGGCGTCCACGGAGATGGTGAAGGCGGTTTTGTGGCCCTCTTCATTCCGTCGCGTCATCGGTGGCAGGTCGAGATGCTCGGCACGCTCCGCCAACAAGGGCGCACAGATCAGCCCGCGGGCATGGACGGCCATGAAATTGACCATCTCCTGCGTGCATAGCGAGGCCGCCCCGATCAGGTCAGCCTCATTCTCGCGGGATGGGTCGTCGGCGACGATCACCAGCTTCCCGGCAGCCATGTCGGCAATGATTTCCTCAATCGAACTGAATTCCAGGGCACGGTCGGACACGACGCAGACGTAAACGCGCATTCGACCGCAGACAACCGCAGAGTGAGCTTCCGGAACTCGCAGGCTTGAAAGTTCTGCGGATCAGGTATCGTTTCGTGTCACCTTTCCCATGAGCTTTCCCAACACGACCCTTTCCGCAATCCGCTTGATGGGCCTCTCCCTGGCTGCACTGCTGGCCCTTCCTGTCCAAGCGGAACCGGATTTCGTGCACGAGGTCGCGCCGATCCTGAAAAAGCACTGCGCGGAGTGCCATACGGACATGAAGAAAAAAGGCGGGCTCTCGATGAACACCGAGGAGTCCTTCTTGCAGGGTTCGGAAAACGGACCGATCATCGACAAGGCCCATTTCGAAAAGAGCCTGATGCTCGACCTGATCACCACCGACGACGAGGACATCCGGATGCCACCCAAGGGCAAGGGGCTCGACGAGAAGGAAGTTGCGATCGTCAAGGCCTGGGTCCTCGCCGGGGCCAAGTGGGAGCCGGGTTTCGCCTTCAAGCAGCCGGCCTATGAGCCGCCCTTGAAGCCGAGAAATCCGGCACTGCCCGCCGCCGTTGGGAACCGCACCCATCCGATCGACCGGATCATCGACCACTACCTCTCCGAAAAGAAGCAACCCACACCTGCCCCGCTCGACGATTCGGCCTTCCTGCGCCGCGTGCATCTCGATCTAACAGGCATGCTGCCCGATGCCGAGGATCTTGCCCGATTCCTCGCGGACAAGTCGCCCGACAAGCGCACCCGTGCGGTGGATGCCCTCCTGGCGGACAAGACCGCCTACGCCGAGCACTGGCTGACCTTCTGGAATGACCTGCTGCGCAACGACTATGCGGGCACCGGCTACATCGACGGCGGCCGCAAGCAGATCAGCGGCTGGCTCTATCAGGCGCTTTATGACAACATGCCCTACGACGAGTTCGTTCGCGCTCTCGTCGCCCCGACGAAGGAGAACGAGGGCTTTGCGGCCGGCATCAAGTGGCGCGGCACGGTTTCCGCCGCCCAGATCACGCCGATGCAGTATGCACAGTCGGTCGGGCAGACCTTCCTCGGCATCAACCTGAAGTGTGCCTCGTGCCACGATTCGTTCGTGGACCGCTGGAAGCTCAGTGAGGCCTATGGCCTGGCGGCGATCTACTCGGATGAGCCCCTGGAAATGTTCCGCTGCGACAAACCCACCGGCAAACCCGCCGTGCCGGGCTGGCTGTTTCCCGAACTCGGGAATGTGGATGCCAAGCAGCCACGGGCAGAGCGTTTGAAGCAACTCGCCGCACTCATCACGCATCCGCAGAATGGCCGCACTCCGAGGGCGATCACGAACCGCCTGTGGCAGCGCCTCATGGGCCGCGGCATCGTGCACCCCGTCGATGCCATGCAGTCGGCACCATGGAGCGAGGATCTTCTCGACTATCTCGGCGTTCACCTCGTCGAGAACAAGTATGACCTCAAGAAAACCCTCCGGCTCATCTGTCTTTCCCAAGCCTATCAGTCGAAGGCCGAGTCGTTCGAGGAGGCCCCGCAGGAAAGCAACTACGTCTATCGCGGTCCGCGCCCGAAGCGCCTGACCGCCGAGGAGTTCACCGATGCCATCTGGCAGATCTGCGGCACGGCTCCGGCGAAATTCGATGCCCCGGTCAAGCGGCTCACCGCGAGCCCCAGCGGTCCGGCCCTCACCCAGAAGGCCTCCTGGATCTGGGCCGATTCGAATCCGGAGAAGCCCGGTGTGAAGCTGGTGCTGCGCAAGCGCTTCAAGCTGGCGAAGGTGCCCGATGCCGCTTACGCGGTCGCCAGTGTGGACAACCGCTTCGTGCTTTATGTGAACGGCCAAAAGGCGGGTGAGGGCAACGACTGGCAGGTGCCGACCTCGATCCTGCTCAAGGAACATCTGGTCGCCGGCGACAACGAACTGCTGCTCGTCTCGACCAATGAAGGCACCACACCGAACTACGCCGCTGCGATGCTTCACTGCTTGATGAAACAGGGAGACAAGTGGGCGGAGTTGGTGACCGATGACACCTGGGAGGTTTCCAGTGCCCTTCCGGATTCCAACGGCGTCTTCAAGACTCCGCCCACCGACTGGCGTCGCGCCACGGTGATTCCGACCGACAGTTGGCCCTCTGTCACCAAGGCGATTCCAAGCCAGCTCACTTCGATCGCCTCGCCCCAGCCGATGATTCGTGCGGCCCTGCTGAAGAGCGACCTTTTGATGCGCACGCTCGGTCGGCCGAATCGTGAGCAGATCGTCACCACCCGTCCCAACGACCTCACCACGCTGGAAGCTATGGACCTCAACAACGGGGCCATTCTTGACCAACGTCTCGGCGAAGGTGCCAAGTCCCTCCTGGGTCGGAACTTCCCGAGCCCCGGTGAGCTGGCCACCTTCGTCTGGAGGTCCGCCCTCAGCCGCGACCCGACTGCCGAGGAACTCCAGATCGCTGTGTCCCTGCTCGGTCCCAAGCCCGAGGCCTCCACCGTCCAGGATTTCCTCTGGGGAATCTGCATGCTGCCTGAATTTCAAATCATCCGCTGAACCTCCGAAGCCATGAACCCACTCAGCCTCGATCCCGATCAACCACGCCGGGACTTCCTGAAGAAACTGTCCGCCGCTTCCCTGGCTGCGATGATGGCGCGCGCACCACGGGCCTCGGCAGAAACGATTTCCCAACCGAAGGCCACCGCCGACGCCTGCATCCTCCTTTGGATGGGTGGCGGCATGGCTGCGCCCGAAACCTTCGATCCCAAGACCTACCAGCCCTTCGTCAAAGGCGCGCCGGTCTCGAAGATGCTCTCGACCTTTCCGTCGATCGACACCTCGGTGGACAACATCAAGATCTGCCAGGGCCTGGAACAGATCGCCAAGGTGATGGATCGCGCGACCTTGATCCGCTCCGCCGTCCAGCCGGACCTCGGCAGCATTCTCCATTCCCGCCACCAGTATCATTGGCATACCGGCTACGTGCCGCCCCAGACCGTGGCCGCGCCGCACATTGGTGCATGGATGGCCAAGGTCCTCGGTCCGCGCAATCCGGTGATGCCCGCCTTCATCAACATCGGCCAGAGGCTCGAAGGGGTGGGCGAGTCCGAGGAGCTCAAGGCCTTCACCACCGCCGGATTCTTTGGTTCCGAGTTCGGACCGATGAACCTGCCTTTCCCCGATGAGGCCATGCTCGCCGTCAGGCCACCGAAAGGCATGGAGCCCGGTCGTTTTTCAAATCGCCGCGCCTTTTTCCAGAAACTGATCGACCGCAATCCGCATCGCGATCTGATGTCGGACCACCAGCAGGAGTCGATGCTCCGCTCGCTGGAAAACGCCCACCGACTGCTCTCCGCGCCTGAGGCCAAGGCCTTCGATCTCGGACGTGAGTCAAAGGAAACCCGGGCCGCTTATGGCGACAGCCGCTTCGGGCAAGGCTGCCTGCTGGCGAGAAATCTCGTCGAGAATGGGGCCCGCTTTGTCGAGGTCACCACCGAGTATGTGCCCTTCCTGCATTGGGATACCCACAACGACGGGCACGAGGTCGTGGAGCGGATGCATCGCGAGATCGATGGTCCCATCGCCCGCCTCATCCTCGATCTGGAGGAACGCAAACTCCTCGACCGCACCCTGGTGGTCATCGCCTCCGAATTCAGCCGCGATGCGATGATCGAGGGAGTGCCGGGATCCAAGGCGGGGGATCAGTCGCGAGCCAAATCCGACACCCTTGAGGAATCCAAGCACTACGGTTTGCATCGCCACTTCACCGGCGGCACCTCGGTCGTGATGTTTGGCGGAGGCATGAAGAAGGGCTATCTCTATGGCGAAACAGCGCCGGAGCGGCCGCTCATCGCCGTCAAGAATCCGGTCAGCATCCCCGACCTCCACGCCACGATCTTCACCGCCATGGGCATCAATCCGAAGACGATGTACGAGATCGAGCAGCGTCCATTCTATGCGACCATCGACGGACTCGGAAAACCGGTGATGGATGTCTTTGCCTGATCGGAGAGTTTCCCGATGGTCCCTGTCCGAATCAGGAGTGGCGACATTCCTGTCGCCACACCCCCGCAGATTTCCGGAATGATCCAAACTCCCGTTCTGATCCCTCACGCCACGCCAAAACGACCAACTCTAACAGGAAAATGGGAAACCACTGAAGTCACGAAAAGCCCGAAAGTGGAAGCAATTGTCGCCATCTTCGCACTCACCTGATGAATGAATCTGAAGCGTTTCGGAATTGCCTGATTTTCGTGATGTTTCGTGAGTTTCGTGGTTTGTATTTCAGGATTTAAGACCAATCGTTCTGGGCTTTGGCTTTCAGCCGTCTTGTCGTTGCGCCGTTGGTTGAGATTTCCAGTTGGGAACTCCCGACGCTTTGGAGACGTGCCGTGTGACATTCATCCTGGTCGAAACCGCCAGCGGATCCGGTGGCGAGCCGTCTTCTCCCGGGATGTTTTGGGCAAGTTGGTGGTCGGTGCGTTTGGTCTGTGCCGTTGCTCGGTATTCGTCAACAGCCAGGTCATAACAAGTGGGATCAAACGCACTTATCTCTGAATACTGGAGTTCCGCAGATGGAGATCTTGGAGGTGATTCTCGATCATCTTCCACTCGGAGGGAGACTGGCGAAGTTCCTTCTGGAGGGGAAGCAGTCGTTCCAGCTCCTTGCCAACTTCCTGCGAGTGGCTCTTCAGCATGCTTTCAACGATGGCGGCGCGCCTGTTCCCAGCGGGGAAATCCGCGACCAAGCGGAGGGCGCGGGCGGGATCCTGATCCGCCACCTTGCCGGCGAGCTCTCCCAGAGCCCCTGTGATCTTGCAGAGTCCTTGGCCCTGGAGTTTTTGCACCTCGCGAAAGATGATTTCGGCATCTTCGGGGCGGGCGGCGGAGATGCCTTCGCGTAGCACGTTGTGTTCTCCAGGAATGGCGAGCTGCCTGAAGGAAGCCAGGGCAGAGGTGGGATCGGCACGCATCCATTCCATGAAATAGGTCATCATTTCATGCATCCGGCGGTTGATGTCTGCCCTCGACGTCAAGGGACTCCGCAGCTTCTGCCGCCAGGTCATCTGCCAGGAATCCAGGCGCGGTGCGGAAGAGGGGCGCTGATGAGCTGAGGAAGTTCGGGAAGGATTGAGAATGACGTCAGATGGATGCTCTTGCTGGAGTCGCCCAATCAGGCCCCAGCCTACCAGGGCAGCGAGAAGATGGCTGGCGATCCATCTCATGGTCCGGTCCTTTCAAGCCGGGCGGCCTCCTGTTCACGCCCTTGGTTTCGAAGGCTGCTGCAAACTCCCTGAAGTGCGGCGGTCCTGGCCTCCGGATGTTTAAGAGATAGAGCCCAATCAAGTGCGGCCCTTTCATTGTCGGCAAACCACCGCTCCGAAGCGGATTGGGTCATCTTGGAGGGATCGGAAAACTGCGTCACGAGACGCGGATCGTCCCACATGCCCTTTGATAGAAGGGCATCGAGAAACATGGGGGCGAAATCACTGTCGTTGTAAACTCCCCAGGTCATCCCGTTGGTGGCCGCTGCTGGAGCGGCGAGATCGTAGGCAACGGTCGTCGCGGCCAAAGGCTTGATCGAAAACGCGAATGCTGCTGCCCGGACAATTTGCTCGTCGGGGCATGGAATCCCTGGACGAGAATGCCGACGCGCAAACTCACGAAGTGCCGTTTCGACCTCTCCTTCTCCCAATGCCGCAGCTTGTAGATCGTTGAAGAAGGTAAAGTCCTGTTCCGGCTTGGAGGAGGAATTCCACATGGACTCGATGTGGGCATGAACTTCTGAGTCCGACGCCCCCTCCTCACGAAGCAGTGCCTCCATCCGCTGGGCGGCCTGAGACGGATCTGACTCTGCGAGTGTTTCCAGCTCCTGCTTCAATTGTCTGCGTTGGAAATCCTGAACCGCGTCATGAAAAGCTGGGTGTTTCGAGAGCGCGTCGAGTTCGTCTTGAGGGTATCTCGCGGATGGATTGAGTTCTTTTAGTCGCTTCGTCACTCCAGTCTCCAGATTGTTGCGCTCCGCCTCTGGCAGGCTCTGGAGAAGAGAAAGCCATTTAGAGGCATTTGAAACAGGTTCGCGCAGGACTGTCCCTCCGAGCAAGGCCGCCCGATCCATGGGATCGGTGAAGACCTGCAGCATGCTTGCAAGCCAATCGGGATTGTGGGCTGCCTCTCCGATCATTTTGAGGCGATCGCGACGTCCTTCTTCCGGCCACGACTGGATGGCATGTGCGAACGCGGCGGGATCGAAGTGGCAGATGGCCAGCGGGTAGGCGTAGAATTGGGTATTGTCTTTGATTTTTGCGTTTCCAAGCCACGCGAGAGCTTGATCGGGTTTTTCCCGCAGCCACCGCTCGTAAGCTTGGGCGAAGAAATCGTAGTCCTGAGAGTCTCTCGCCGTGCTCTCGAGGACAAACAAGGCCCGGTCCAGTTCCTCGGGAAAATCCAGAATTGCGGCCACCCTGTTGCTCACCGCTTCCTCCTGGCGTCTGGACTCAGCCCCGGCTTGAAGCCGTGCAGGGGGATTCGCGGGATCGAAGTTTGAGGGAACAACCTCCTGCCGAGCTTCCCGGGAAGCTGGCTGTATCCGAACGGACGGCGCGGACGGAGACTCGTGAAGACGAAACGCCAACGCTCCCGCGCCGAGCGCGAGTAGATGAGTCATGACAATGCATGACCGCCATTGGACTTTTGTCACAATGGATTTCTACATCGATGCCTGCCAGGCGGGCAAGGGGATTACTGGAAGTAGCTGACCCCCGCCCGGAAGATCGGTTGGTGCTTTTCTCCGGGGATATTGCGGGCGACGAGGTGGCCGGCGCGCTCGGTGTGGGCCATTTTTCCGAAGACCCGACCGCAGGGGCTGGTGATGCCTTCGATGGCGAAGCGCGAGCCGTTCGGGTTCACAAAGTGGTCCATCGAGGGCTGGCCGAGGGCATCGACGTACTGGGTCGCGATCTGGCCGTTTCTGGCGAGTTCGGCGATGATTTCCGGGCTGGCGTGGAAGTTGCCCTCGCCGTGGGAAAGCGGGACCGAGTGGAGGTCGCCGGGCTGATTGAGAGCGAGCCAGGGGGAAAGGGTGCTGATCACCTTGGTGGTGACATAACAGGAGATATGTCGGCCGATGGTGTTGTGGACGAGCGTCGGTTGCGCCGACGGATCGGGGAGTGGAGATTGGGGATGGGGGATGGAAGAGTCCAGGATCTCCGATCTCCGATCTCCGATCTGCCCATAGGGCACCAGCCCGGTCTTGATGAGGGCCTGGAAGCCGTTGCAGATGCCGAGCACGAGGCCGTCGCGGTTCCTGATGAGATCCATGATCGCATCGGCCACGCGGGGATTGCGGATGATGGTGGCGATGAATTTGGCGGAGCCATCGGGTTCGTCCCCGGCGCTGAAGCCACCGGGGAACATCAGGATCTGCGATTGGCGGATTCGTTCGGCGAGCTGCTTCAGCGAGTCCTCGATGTGGGCGGAGCTGAGGTTGCGGAAGACGAGGATCTCAGCCTCGGCCCCGGCCTCGCGGAAGGCCTTGGCGGAGTCGTATTCGGAGTTGGTGCCGGGGAAGGCGGGGATCAGAACCGTGGGTTTTGAAGAGTGCCGGGTGATCGGTGATCGGTGATCGGTGGAAGAGAAGGGTTTCAACGCCAAGTCGCCAAGACTTTGCGACTCTGGCTTGGTGGGATAGACGGGCTCGAGGGTGCCGGTCCAGGCGGCGAGGAGGTCTGTTAGGGTGTGGGTCTCGCCGTTGAGGATGAGGGTGGGCTCGGCGGTGGTGTGGCCGAGAACCTCGGAGCTGAGGGAGGCTGGAAGCGGCTCGGTGTGCTCGATGAGGAAGGCGAAGTAGCGTTCCTGATAGGCATGGCGGATGGAATCCGCCGCCACGAATCCGAGGTGATTGCCGAATGCCATTTTGGCGAGGGCGGCGGCGAGGCCGGCGTGGCCGATGTGGTGGAGGGCGAGGAACTTGCCTTCCACGTTGAGCTGATGGAGCTGCTCGGCGAGGGGTTTCAGTTTGTCAAAATCCGGGAGATGATCGGTATCGAGCGGGACCTCGACGAGCGAGATTGTGGAGCCGGCCTGCTTGAATTCGGGCGAAAGCGCGAGGCTTGCCTTGCCCGGGGCGAGGGCGAAGGAAACGAGAGTCGGCGGGACGTCGAGGTCGTTGAACGAACCGGACATCGAGTCCTTTCCTCCGATGGCGGCGAGGCGCAGCGAGTGCTGGGCGTGAAAGGCCCCTAACAGCGCTGCGAAAGGCAGGCCCCAGCGGCTGGGGTTGCTGCCGAGTTTCGGGAAATACTCCTGAAGCGTAAGACGGACATCGGAGAGTCGTGCGCCGGCGGCGACGGCCTTGCAGACCGATTCAGTCACGGCATAGACCGCGCCGTGGAAGGGGGACTTCTCGGAGAGATAGGGGTTGAAGCCCCAGCTCATGAAGGTGGCGACATCGGTCGAGCCTTCGAGCAGTGGCAGTTTGGCGACCATCGCATCGGGCGGCGTGATCTGATGCTTTCCGCCGAAGGGCCAGAGGACGGTGCCGGCTCCAACGGAACCATCGAAGCGCTCGCCGAGGCCTTTCTGGGAGCAGACTGTGAGGCTGGATAAGTGGGAAGTGAGAAGTGGAAAGTGAGAAGTGGAAGAGGGCTTTGGAATCTCCCGGTCCGGAGTGCGGAGGTAGAGGACGGGATCGATGAACTGGAGCGTTTCTCCGTCTTCGGCGATCAGCACGTTCTCGTCGTGGAGGTCCTCGATGAAGAGATCCAAGGCCGGCACATAGTAGTCATCGTTGCGGAATCGGAAGGCCTGGAAGGCCTGCTGCATGAAGTGCTCCACCTGTTCCCGTGAGGCACCGAGATAGCTTCCTTCGTCATTGCGGGCGGCGTAGACCTCGGGCTGGCGCAGCATGATGCTGGTTCCGAATTCGGGATCTTCGACGAGGCCAAGAAATTCGTAGGCCGTCTCCGGGAACAGCAGGCGATGCAGATGGAGGCGTTCGAGGAGCTGGAGCCAGGTTCCGTGATAAACTCCGTTGTTGGATTTGATGAACGAGCCCTGACCGTCGGGATAGACCTTGTGCTCGGCACCGCCCAGCTGGTCCGTCTTGTTCCAGGACTCGAAGAAGTCCGAGGCGTCTAGGAAACCGAGCTCCCTCAGTTGCTTTTCTTCAAGGGAGCGGACGGACTTGTCGAAGTCTGCCCGTTGCTGGCGTGTCGTTGGCTGCGGGACTCCAGGCTTTTGACTTGCGCGATGGACTCGCTCAAGGGCCTCGATGACTGGGATGCCAGCAGCTCCGAGGCTTTCTCTGAGTTCCTGCGGTGTGATTCGCTGAGATAGAGTGGACTGTTCATGAATGGAAGATAGAGGGGGTGTCAAGAAGCCGGGAGTCGTCAGATCAGAGGGTTTTCGGACATGGACCCTGGCGGTTTGTTGGACGCCGTTGGTGTCGAGGAAGGCGCGGGAGAGGTTGACGATGGTCTTGCCGCGCCAGGTCATGATGAGGCGGCCGCTGTCGGTGACGTTGGCGACGTGGACACATTCGAGGTTTTCCTTGTCGGCCTCGGCGATGAAGTAGGCGATCTCGCGGGGATCGACGCAGACGGCCATGCGTTCCTGGGATTCGGAGATGGCGAGCTCGGTGCCGTCGAGGCCGTCGTATTTCTTGGGCACGGCATCGAGGTTGATCTCAAGCGAAGGCGCGATCTCGCCGATGGCGACGGAGACTCCGCCGGCCCCGAAGTCGTTGCAGATCTTGATTTTTTTCGTGAGCTCCGGATTGCGGAACAGGCGCTGGATTTTCCGCTCGGTGGGGGCGTCGCCCTTCTGGACTTCGGCGGAGTTTTCGAGGGCGGTGTCGGTGTGTTCCTTCGAGGAACCGGTGGCTCCACCGACGCCGTCGCGACCGGTGCGACCGCCGATGAGGAGGATCACATCGCCGGGAGCGGGGCTGCCGCGGAAGACCTGGGAGCGTGGAGCGGCAGCGACGACGGCCCCGATTTCAAGGCGCTTCGCAACATAGCCGGGGTGATAGACCTCCGCGACCTGGCCGGTGGCGAGGCCGATCTGGTTGCCGTAGGACGAGTAGCCGTGGGCGGCGACCTGGCAGATCTTCTTCTGCGGAAGCTTCCCCGGCAGGGTGTCGGCGAAGGCTGTTAGAGGGTTGCCCGCGCCGGTGACGCGCATGGCCTGATAGACATAGGAACGGCCGGAAAGCGGATCTCGGATGCAACCGCCGAGGCAGGTGGCGGCCCCGCCGAAGGGCTCGATCTCGGTGGGGTGGTTGTGGGTCTCGTTCTTGAACATGATCAACCACTCTTCGGTGGTTGGATCGGAGATTGGAGATTGGAGATTGGAGATTTGGACCGGGACGACAATCGAGGCGGCGTTGACTTCCTCGGAGACTTCGAGGTTGTCGAGTTCGCCCGAGGCCTTGAGTTCGCGCATGCCGATGAGGGCGATGTCCATCAGGGTGATCGGCTTGTCCTCGCGGCCGAGGTTTTTCCTCGTTTCAAGATAAGTGTTCCAGGCGCGCTGGATGACCTCGGTGCCTTCGTCGAAAGTGGCTTCCTCGATGCGGGTGAGGAAGGTGGTGTGACGGCAGTGGTCGGACCAGTAGGTGTCGAGCATGCGGATCTCGGTCAGGCTCGGGTCGCGCTTTTCCTCATCTCGGAAATAGGCCTGGCAGAACGCGACGTCCTCGGCGGACATGGCGAGTCCGAAGTCGGCGCGGACGCTGGCGGGATCGAGGGAGGTGAAGCCGGTGAGGATGGCAACGTCGGCCGGGGAGGCCGGGGTTTGTCGGCTGGAAACGGTGTCCACGGGGACCTCGTGGGAGTCCACGGCGTTGATGACGAACTGTTTCACGCGGGCGATCTCGCCTGCGGAAAGTCCGCCTTTCAGGACGATGATTTTCGCTGAGGAAACGAAGGGCTTGTCCTGGCCGGTGAGGATCTGGATGCACTGGGCGGCGGAGTCGGCGCGCTGGTCGAACTGGCCGGGGAGGAACTCGACGGCGAAAGCGGTCTCATCGGGGCCGAGCGCAAGGTTGGAGGAAACGTCATCCACCTGAGGTTCGGAAAGGATCGAGCGGACCGCATTTTCAAAGTCCGTGTCACTGACTCCATCGACTCCGTAACGCTGGACGATCCTCAGTCCCGAGAGGCTTTCCAGGCCGAGGGATTCCTTGAGGTCGTGCAGCAGGTGACGGGCTTCGGAGGCGAAGTCGGCTTTTTTTTCGACGAAAATGCGGTTCATGGGCGGAAACGGGCGCGCAGGGCCTTTGCAGGAGATGGATGCTAAGAGCCCGGGCGGACAGGGCAAGGGGAATGAGGCCGAGACTCCGCCAGGCTGCCGAATCCTTCAATGTCCAAGGTATTTCACCACCGCCTCCGTGCGGGTGCGGACGTGGAGCTTGGTGTAGATGTTGTGAAGATGGGTGCGCACGGTTTCCATGCCGATGTTGAGTTCCCAGGCGATTTCCTTGTAAAGCGAGCCCTTCACCAGCAGCTCGAGGATCTGCGTTTCGCGCGGAGTGAGGTGGAGATCGCGGTTTGGCGAAGGAGGCTCCTTGTGGAAAAACTGAACCACTTTCCGGGCGATGGCGCTGGACATCGGCGAGCCGCCGGTGAGCACGTCGTCGAGTGACTCGAGCAGGCGGGTTGGGGCATCCCGTTTCAGGAGGTAACCGGAGGCTCCGGCGGCCAGGGCTTCGAAGACTCGATCGTTGTTGTCATAAACCGTGACCATCAGCACCAGCAGGTCGGGGCAGGAGGCCTTGAGCTTGGCGACGCACTCGATGCCGGACATGCCGGGCATCTGGATGTCCATCAGCACGACCTCGGGTGGGTCCGCGAGGAGTCTGGGCAAGGCCTCGACCGCGTTCTGATAGGAGCCGCTCAACTTCCATCGCGAGCTGGTGGCCAGGAGTTCGGTCAAGGTTTCACGAAGGGCGGAGTCGTCCTCGACGAGGGCGATGGTGTGGGGAGATTCGGACATCGTGTCGGGAAGGAACTTCAGAGAGAGGGCAGGGGGCATTGAAGGCTGATGCAAACGCCCGCTCCGGGGCGAGCGAGAATTTCACAGGTGCCTCCGAGCTTGAGCAGGCGGCTGTCGAGGTTGTTGAGGCCATTGCCACGGGGTGTCAGGGCGGGATCGAAGCCCACGCCTTCATCCTCGATGGTGATCTTCAAGCGGCTGCCGTTCCAACCCAGGGAAAGGCGCACATCACAGGGCCCGGCGTACTTGAGGACATTGTGCAGGGCCTCCTTGGTGGCGAGGGCGAGGTGGTGGCGGAGGTCGGCATGTAGCGGCAGGGGAGGCAAAAGGGTCGGGATGTTCATGCGGCAGCGGATCGGGGTGTCGCGGAACATTTCCCCGGCCATGCGGGTGAGGTGGGCGGCAAGGTGGTCGAGCGTGTCGTTCGCGGGGTCAACGGCCCAGACGAGGTCGTCCATGGCCACGACCAGATCACGGGCCGAGGTGGTGATCTTTTCAAGATGCCGCCGCGACCTCGATGGGTCGGTGTCGAGGCACTGGTTCGCCAGCGAGGCGGTGAGGTTCAGGACCGTGACGCGAGTGCCGAGGTCGTCATGCATGTCCCGCGCGATGCGGCTGCGGTCCTGTTCGAGCGCGTTCTGATATCGAAGGCGGTCGAGTTTGTGTTTTTCACGCTGGCGCAGGCTGGTGACGATCAAGGCGGAGAGCAGGGCGATGGTTCCTCCGACCATGGTGGGCATGAACCAGGGTTGATCGGAGATCGCGGTGCGGATCGTGACTTTCAGAAGGATGCTGTCTGGAGATGAGATGCCATCTCCGGACGCTCCGATGGCGCGAAAGAGATAGGTTCCGGATGGAACGTTGACATAGGTCGCACGGTGAGTGCTGCCGCCGATGACGTTGAAGGCCTCTTGCCAGGAGAGGATGAGGGTTTTCCCGGAGAGGTTGGATGGGAGTGGCTGGGTGGAGATCCATTCGCCGTGCTTGTTCTGGTCGCCATCGACCAGTCCGATGGATGGGGCGGTCTTGTTGGTGATGAGCCGCGCGATGGCGGGATCGGTGCCTCCACGATGCCATTCCGAGGGAACCCCGGCCGGTGAGCCGAAGTTTTCACCGCTGGAGAAATCTCCGTTCGACCAGAGTTCGAGCGGGCTTGCAGGGTTGGACGCATCGACGATGGAGAGGTTGTCGATCTCAAAGAACCCGGTGGTGTCAGGTGAGCCGGACCCGAGGACGAGCCGCAGGGATGTAGCCCCGGCAGGAATGAAGATCGGCTCACGGCGGTGGGTCATGGCCGCATCCTCGAGGCTGGTTTCCCAGTCGAGGCTGCGTCCGAGAGCCGCGAACTGGGCCTGGGAGAGCACTTCTCCATCTGCTCCGAGGACCTGATAGGACAGGGCCATGCCGCGACCTGTTTCCTGCCAGCGCTCATCCACGCCTTCGAGCTGGCAGCGCAGCGTGATGGGACCTGTTAGACGGTCCACTGGATAGCCGAAATCAAAGTCGAGCCGGTGCAGTCCGGGTGGTACGATGATCTCCTTGGTTTTCGGCACGATCACCGCCTGGTTGTCGATCAGGATGCCGGTCAGGGAAAGGGAGTTCCTGGAGCTTGCTGAGGGAGGCTGCGAGGCTGGATCGCTGCCGGTCTGCGGCTTCGCGGGCACGAAGAAAAAGTCATCCGGCGAGCGGGCGATGTCGCTGATGCGGACTTCGTCAATGATGCCGGGAAAGGGCTCGGCCTCGGCGTTTCCGTCGAAACTGCGGGCCTCGTTGCCTATGGCGAAGTCGCCGAGCATGCCATTCAGGTCATTGGAAAGCGTGCCGCGGCCGATCAGGTTCGCCGGCCTGGGTTTCCCGTCCACCCGGGTCCAGTAGAGTTTGAGGTTGTTGGTGACACCTGCGTTGCCGTCGTAGGTGACGGCAACATGAAACCAATGGGTCGCATCGATGGCATCAGGACCACTGGTCGGAATGGTGGCGAGAGCGCCTCCGGCCGAGCCCGAGTGGGGCAGTGGAATGAAGGCGAGGAAGCCATCGCGTTCGATCCGGAAATTGAACACCCGATCGCTGCCATCGCCGTCCATGGAAATCAGGCCGAGGGCGATGCCGCCGGCGCTGGATGGGGGAATGTCGAGCTTCACCATGGCCTCGTAGGTGAAGGCTCCGTCCTTGCCGAAATAGGGGAATGGCGGCTCGACGTTGTCACCGCCGCCGTTATGAAGGCTGGGTGTTGCAAGCAGGATGGCCCCTTGAAGGTCGGACAAACGCGGGGTGCCTCCGACGTTGAAGTGGAAGGAAATCCCGGTGCCGAGACCGGGAAGTGAGGTGACCTCCGGAGCTGCGAGATTCAGAAGGCCACGCAATGGGGGTCCTTGTCCTGCCTCGTCCTGAAACGGTGGTGATTTCTCGTCCAGGTGCCACAGATGAAGCGTGTGCGCATCCGGGGAGTAGGGCTGATAGAGGATCGAACTGAAGACGGGCTGGCTCTCTTGTGCCACCGCCAGGGTCACGGTGGGGAAAAACATCAGGGCGATGGAGCGCAAGCAAGTCACTTGCCCGAGCATGACAGCAGCCCCATGGCTTTGCCAGTGGTAGTTCGGAGAGCGATTCAGGTCGTGCGATCCCGGTTCCGCAGTCGATCCAGTTGCCACGACCGTTCCGAATCCGATGCCGCAATCGGGTCTTCCAGCAATCTTGCATTCATGGCGGAAACGATCGCATAGGCCGCCGCCCCCCGGGCGTGTCGGATCGAATGGGCCGTAGCGGCGGCATGACCTGCTGCACGGGCAGCGGCGACGGCGGCCGGGTGATCCGAGTCGCGGGCCGCGGCATGGGTGGCCACCGCTGCGGCGCGTGCCGGCATCATGTTGGTCTCACCACGGGCCCATCGACGGGCGGCGTCGATGGCTTTACGAGGTCGGTCATCATTCGGATGAACGGACTCGAAATGGATCAGCACATGCTCCGCGCAATCGGCGGCCCAGAAGGCCTGTGACTTCTTGTCGAAAGGAGCGAGCCACAGGTCGTAGTCCGCCGTGGCATCGAGTCCGGCCTTGAGTTTCCGGAGCGGGCGGGGAGAGGAAGGCATGGGGGAGTTCTCAAAACGTTCCGGACACACGACTTGTCGGGTCAGTGTGGCTGCAGCGACTTCTTCATTTTCATCGGGATCAATTTCGGGCTCAGTTTCGTGAGCTGGAACTCTTGAGTCTCGAACCCGTCGGCCCCAATATTGATATCAATTGGAGTGGATGAATGTCCGAAGATGAACAGGTGTCCTTCCTGATTCAAGACCGCTGAAATGGACCTGTCGCCAGTTCCAGAGGCTCCCACCCATTTCAGCTCAGGAATGGGATCGCCTGTTGAGGCGTCGACGGCACTGAACTCCGACTGGATGAAAAACTGTCCTTCAAGTGCATCGGGCCTGTTGGCCGATTGACCGAGGAGCTTGCTGAGACGTGTATTTTCATTCCAGAAGAGCAGGTTCACGATCACGCTGACGAGGAGCATGGAGATGAGGATGAGGTTCGCTTTTCTCACGGGAGGGTCGGTTTCTCACTTCGCATGATCCGAAGGCACGTTTTCCCCGGCCCAGAGCCGCCTCTGGGTCCAGCCCATTGGCGGATCGGTCCAGAGGGGATCGTTGGCGGGGAGGCCGAGGTGGAGGAGTCCGTTGAGGCAGAGGTAGAGGCTGCCGGTGGAGATGTAGGCTTCCTTCACGTCGGGCTGGTAGCCGGCGACTCCAACCCGCAGCCAGCCTTGGGCATCGAAGGTTCCCGGGGCCTCGATCATGCGGCGGACGACGGCATTGAGCCCGCAGCGGACGGCGGCGGGTTCGACGCTCTTCGGCAGTTCATGGCGAAGGGCGATGACGGAGAGGGTTTGAAAGGCTCCGAAGCGATAGGCACTAGAGCGACCGACGACGGGGAAGGTTCCCTCCGGGGAAATGAGCCGCTCCTGGACCTCGGCGTAACGCTGGGCGCGGGCGAGGATGGTGGGGAGCTTGTCACCGAGTGGCGAGCCCTTGGCCTTGCAGACCTTGAGCACCTCGATGAGGGCGGGCTGAATGACGAAGCTGTTGTAATAGTCCCAATGGTAGTTGGGGCCATCTCCATAGGTGCCATCGCCGACATACCATTCCTCGTGGCGGCTGATGGCTTTCTCAATGCCGGGCATTTCGCATTCGCCGGTGAACTGCCACAAGGCGGACTCGACGAGGGCGGTGAAGAGCAGCCAGTTGTTCTCGCCGGGCTTGAGAACGCGGGTGGACTTCAGGGCGGCGACGACGTTGGTTTTCTGCTCGGCTGTTAGAGGCGTCCAAAGTTGATCCGGAGCACGCAGCAAGCCGAGTGAGAGAAAGGCGGCGTCCACGAGAGGCTGGCCGCCGGTGGTGAAGTTCATGAAGTCGGGCGACTTCGGGTCGGTGGCGTTGACGAGGGCCTTGCGGGAAAGCTCGATGTACTTCGCGCGGAGTTTTCCCTCGGCAGTCGAATCGGGGCCGAGCGCGAGCCAGGGTGCGATGCCGGACAGCGTGCGACCATAGGCTTCAAGATAAGTGTAGGGCTTCCGCGATTCCTCGCCTTTTCCGAGTGGAAGCTTCTCCTTCAACTTCCCCTCGGCCAGCGACTGGATGACGGGCCGTGCGATGCGATCGAGGGTCTTCACGGCATAGTCGCGATCGGAGGCCCCGGTCTGCGCGTGGAGGGGAATCAACAGAGCGAAGAGCAGCGGGAAAAATCGCATGACTGGATTCATACGTTCCAGAGGACGATGGATCTACTGCTGAATTTAAGGACTTCGGGAAATGGAGCCGGATTTCAGTCCGGCCAGTATTCCGATGCCTCGCGGTGGGCTTTCATTTCATCTTCGAAATGGGCGATGAGTTCCGGATGGTCCTTGGCGACGTCCTTGGATTCATTCGGATCTGCGGAAAGATCGTAGAGCTCCAAAGGGGCGTTTTTCGCGGGGCGGACGACCTTCCACTTTCCTTCGCGCGCGGCCTGGGTGAGCTCCTTTTCCGGAAACTCCCAGTAGTAAAGCCGGTCCCTTTCGCGCGGGTTGCCGGACTTGATCAAGTCGAGCACGCTGGAGCCGTCGAGATCGCCATCATACTCGGCCTCCGCCATCTCAAGCGCGGTGGGCATGAAGTCGACGAAGGACCAGACGGCGTCCGAGGTTTTTCCCGTCTGGACCTGTCCGGGCCAGCGGACGATCATCGGCACGCGGATGCCGCCTTCATAGAGGTCGCCCTTGCAGCCGCGGAGCCCGGCGCAGGAGTTGAAGAATTCACGAGGTGCGGATTGGGCGGCCCCGTTGTCGGAGGCGAAGAAGACGACGGTGTTTTCGTCGAGGCCCTTCGAGTCGAGATGGGAAAGGAAGCGGCCGACCTCGGTGTCGAGGTGGGTGGTGAGGGCGGCGTAGCTTTTCTGGGGATCGGTCCAGCTTTCCGATGCATAAGCCCCCTGATTGGGCGGCTCCCAGGGGTCGTGCGGGGCGCTGAAGGCGACGACGAGGAGGAAGGGCTCGGTCTTCGGTTGATCGAGAAAGCCGATCGCCTCATCAACTGTTAGAGTGGTGTTGTGGCTGCCGTGTTTTCCGCCGAGGTTGCCTGGGACGTCCTTCAGGTTGCGCTGGTCGAAGCGCTGCGTGGGCCAGTAGGCGGAGGCATAGGTGTTGGGGGCGCTGACGAGCCAGCCCTTGAACTCGTCGAAGCCTCGATCGAGCGGACCGGCCTTGGGATCGAATCCGTCGAGGTGCCACTTGTTGACCAGGGCGGTGCGGTAGCCGCTTTTCGAAAGCACGGCAGCGACGGTGGTATCCTCGGCGAGCAGATTGGCGCGGTGGACGGTCTGGCCGACCTTTGGGCCGGGGAGTCCGCCGGCTCGGGCGAAGTTCCCGCGGATGCGGGCGTGGCCGGCATCGCGACCGGTGTAAAGCACGCAGCGAGAGGGCGCGCAAACGGTGTTTCCGGAGTAGCAGCTCGTGAAGCGCAGGCCCTGGGTGGCGAGCTTGTCGATGCTCGGGGTCTTGATCTTTTTCTGACCATAACAGCCGAGGTCGCCGTAGCCGAGGTCATCTGCGAGCAGGAAGACGATGTTCGGCTTGGGCGCGGCGAACGCGGTGGCTGTTAGAAATAGGGCGAGCAACAGGCGCATGGCGGAGACTACGATGGCGTTCGGTGAAACATGCTACCTCATTTCGGTGAAGCCGGCAGGATCCAGCTTCCGGCTTCGGGCCAGCCGTCCTTCGTCCACGTCAGCTCGCGGATCCCGAGCTTCGACTGCCCGAAGGCCTTGCCATCGTAGTAGTGGAAGGCGAAGCGGCTATGGGGAAATCCCTCGATCGTCGAGAAGTGCCCCGGGCCGATGAGGTCGCCCTCTCTTTTCACGAACAGCGAGCCACCGCCGGTGGAAAGGTCGCGACCGTTGCGGTCGAGGTAGGGCCCGGTGATCGACTTGCTGCGGCCGACGCGGATCTCGTAGGTGCTGTTGGTGCCACGGCAGCAGAGGCCCCAGTTGACGAAGAGGTAGTGGTAGCCGCCACGGAGTTCGATCGCGGGGGCTTCGATCTGCTGCTTTTCCTCATTCCACGCGATCTGCTTCGGCTTCGCGTCCATTTTGAGGAGGCCGGTCTTCGGATCGAGCTCGACCAGTTGGATGCCGCTCCAGAACGACCCGAAAGTCATCCAGAGATGGCCGTCGGGGGTGCTGACCACAGCGGGATCGATCGCATTGAAGGAATCCGAGAGCTGAGAGCGAATGACCATGCCCTCGTCCTTCCAGCCGAAGTCTTTCGCCGCCGGATCGAGGGTGGGGGAGGAGGCCAGGCCGATGGCCGAAACGTTTTTCCCGAAGGTCGAGACGGAATAGTAGAGCCAGTAGCGGCCGTTGCGGGAAATGACCTCCGGAGCCCAGAGATGACCCTTGTTTCCCGGGACCAGCTCGGCGTGCCAGGCTGGGAAGGTTTTGAAAACCGGCGGGCCGTCGGTCCAGGTCAGCAAGTCCGGTGAGTGGGCGGACTTGATGCCTTGGCCGGTGCTGAAATACCAGGAATCCTTGCCGCAGCGGACGATGGAGGACGGATCGTGGACCTTTCCGGCGCGGGCGGAAATGGCCAGCAGCAGGAAAAGGACGGCATGGAGGAGGGGGCTGGGCATGGGCTTTCTAGCAAATGTAAGTCTGATGAGTCCCATAGGTCGGATAGGACCGACGAGCACTCCTTAACGATCCCGGCTCCCCCGAAAAGGCCGATGATCCCCGAATTTCCCGAAAAATCCCCCTCGAATGCAGGATGTGGTTCATTCTCCTTGACTCCCCCTGCCACGATGACTATTTCCCCGCCCCCACAAACGTTCCACGAACTCCCATGGCAAACGCTCAAGTCATTCTCCGCGAAAAAATCGAAGGCCTCGGTGCTGAAGCCGATGTTGTTAAAGTTCGTGCCGGTTACGCCCGCAATTTCCTCGTCCCACAGGGCAAGGCATTCGAGGCCACCAAGGCCAACCTCCGCCACGTCGCTTCCCTGAAGACCGCCCGCGCCGCCCGCGAAGCAGAGGAACTCGCCGCCGCCCAGGAACTCGCCAACAAGATTTCCAAGATCAAGCCGAAGTTCGTCCTCTCCACCGGTCAGGGCGGCAAGGCCTTCGGTTCCGTCACCAACATCGACATCCACAAGGAACTCGAAGCCGCTGGCATCGTCATCGACCGCCACGCCATCGAGCTTGAGAAGCCGATCAAGAAGTCCGGCAAGAGCGAGGTCACTGTCCGCGTGCACCCGCAGGTCACCACCACGCTCACGATCTCGGTGGACGCCGGCGACACCAAGGAAGAAGAGGAAGCCTGAGGCTCCCTTCGAACCTAAACTTTCCTAAGACCCCGTCCACGCGAGTGGCCGGGGTTTTTCGTGTCGTGGCTGGAGCATCTCTGCTCCAGTCCGTCTCCGGAGCTTCCAGCTCCGAGATTCTGATCCTCCCGGCCAAATCAGCAATCCTCTTGAGCACGGTCGCCGATGCGCTACCAAGTGTGAAATGCGCAACAGCCTTTTCACCACGTTTCTCCTGATGTCCTCTGCCCTGATGGCGGAAACGCCGAAGCCGGAGCCCTTCGAGGATGCGCTGCGCGAGGCGGTGAAGCAGTATCGTGCAGGAAGGATCGAGGAGGCCCGCGCGGCGATGGACAAGGCCAAGGGCGTGCTCGACCAGCAGCAGGCGACCTTGATCAAATCAACCCTGCCGGATGCCCCCGATGGCTGGAAGGCCGAGTCGATCAAGACCGAGGACGTGCCCGCCCTGATGGGAGGTGGCCGGGTCATGAAGCGCAGTTATCTCCAGAAGGATGGAGCGAAGGAAATGCTGCTGGAGGTGATCTACGACTCACCCACCGTGAAGCTGATCATCGGCCTGGTGGCGAACGATGTGGTGGCGGAATCCCAGGGCTTCAAGGTCAAGCGGGTTGGCGGCGATCGCGCTCTGATCAAGCAGAACGGCGAATCCATCGAGGTCAACCTGCCGCTCGACGAGCGCATCCTGGTCAAGATCACCGGCAATCACGGCGCGACCGAAGAGGATGCCCTGAAGTTGATCCGCGATCTCGACCGCAAGGTCTTGAAGGAGGCGAAGTGAGGCGTGCAAAAGGCGAATGGTCTCTGAGTCTTGCGTCTTCAAGTCTTGCGTCTTGAGTCTCAACTCTTCCCGGCCTAGGAAAGTCCCATGAAGACGGGATTTCTGATGCTCGCCGGGCTGGCTTTCGCGGCCCTCGCCACGGCCACCACCATCACGATGGTGCCGATCTACGAGCCCCTGAGCCTGCATGGGACCGACGTGGACGAGGTGATTTCCGACACCGGCGAGGCGCTTCAGGCGACCGTGATGGCGAGGCCGATGGCCTTGACCGGTGCCTTTCCCGAGACCCTGGTGGACTCGATCGGCACGCCCCACAAGATCCCGACCAACAATCCGAACTACAAGGTCCAGGAGGCAAACCTCCTCGTGCTTTGCCACATCGGGCTGGCGGCCGAGCTTTCCGCCGACGGGCTGCATGTCAGGCTGGATGTCTCGAAACTGTCGATCCCGGCCGAGGTCGATCTGACCAGCCGGCAGGTCCTGAAACTGGCGATCGTGGCGGTCCGCAAAACCCTGGAGGAGTATCAGAAGCCGCAAACCGGCGGGCTGACCGTGCTCATTGAAGTCACCGGCGTGGACCAAGGTAAGGCCTCGTTGACCGATCTCTCGGCGAAGTTCCAGCTTCCCGGCGGCGGCGGTTGATTTGCCTTTTCAAGGGGAGGGGCGGATGGCTTTGATCAGTCCGTTCCTCACGCCCATGCCAAACACTGCCACAGCCAAACCTCCATACAAGCGCGCCATTCTCAAACTCAGCGGCGAGGCCCTGCGGGAGCCGGGCTCGACCGACAACATCTCGCCGGAAATCGTCGAGCGCATCGCCACCGAAATCCGTGATGCCGTGAAGGACGGTCTCCAGCTTGGAGTGGTCGTCGGCGGCGGAAACTTCTGGCGCGGCGCGGCCGCTTCGGCCCGAGGCATGGATCGCGCGACCGCGGACTACGTGGGCATGCTGGCCACCGTGATGAACGCCCTCGCGGTCCAAAGCGCGCTCGAGCACCAGGGCGTGCCCTGCATCGTGCAGTCGGCGATTGAAATGAAGAACGTCGCCGAAACCTTCCTCCGCAAGAAGGCCGAGCGCCATCTGGACGACGGCTTCGTGGTGATCTTCGCCGCCGGCACCGGCAGCCCGTTCTTTTCCACCGACACCACCGCCGCCCTGCGCGCCAGTGAAATGGGTGCCGATGTGATCTTCAAGGCCACGATGGTCGACGGCGTCTATGATTCCGATCCAAAGAAGAACCCGGAAGCCAAGCGTTATGAAACCGTGACCTTCCAGGAGTGCCTTTCCAAGCAGCTCAAGGTGATGGATGCCACCGCCTTCAGCCTCTGCATGGACAATCACATCCCGATCATCGTGTTCGACCTCGGACCACTCGGCAACGTGACCCGCGCCCTCCTTGGCGAGCCGATCGGCACCGTCGTCAATGGCGGCTGAAGCCTTTCCATCCACTCCAACCTGACCTCCTCCCATGAGTCCAGACGAAGCGATCTTTGAAGTCGAAGACGACATGCAGAAAGCCGTGGCGCACCTGCTCCACGAGTTCACGGGTGTCCGCACCGGTAAGGCCACTCCCGGCCTGATCGAGAACATCGACGTCCACTGCCGCGCCTACAACAGCGTGATGAAACTCAAGGCCCTGGCCATGATCACCACGCCGGAAGCCCGCATGCTTGAAGTGCGCGTCTTCGATCCCTCGACCACGCAGGACATCGAGCGTGCGATCCGCGAGTCTAAGCTCGGTCTCAATCCCGCCGCCGCCGGCAGCTCGCTGCGCGTGCCGATCCCGGAGCTTTCCGAAGAGCGCCGTCGGGACATGGTCAAGCTCACCAAGCAGCTCGGCGAGGAAGCCAAGGTCCGCATCCGCGCGGTGCGCAAGGACGGCATGGATGCCGCCAAGAAGATGAAGGCGGACAACGTCATCACCGAAGATGGCCAGAAGGACTTTGAAGAGGAGGTCCAGGAGCTCACGACAAAATACGTCAAGGAAGTCGATGCCCACCTCGCATCGAAGGAAGCGGAACTGATGAAAGTTTGAGCACGCCGCTCAGATTCCTGCTCGCCCTGATTTCCGGCGGACTCGCGGTTTTCGCGTTTCCACCGTTTTCATGCTGGTCGCTGGCCTTCGTGGCCTGGCCGATCTTGTTCCTGGCAGTCAAGGGAAGTGGGGGAAGTACCGGCTTCAGGCTGGGGGCGGTGCATGGTGTGATGCTCTATGGCTGCACACTTTCGTGGTTCCTGAAAATCTTTGGTCCAGCAGCGGTGGCCTTGTGGCTGATCGTCGCCCTCTTCACTGGTGCCGCCTGCGGCCTGATCGGCTGGGCGGATAGGCGGCATCCACAGATGAAATGGCTGCCGCTCTACGCAGCGCTGGTCTGGACGGCGGTCGAGTATTTCCGCAGCGAGTGGTTCTGGCTGCGCTTTCCGTGGATGACGCCGGGACTGGCCATTGGTCCGACCTGGCTTTCGCCGTTCATCGGGGTCTATGGCACCGGTTTTTTCGTGGTGTTGACGGGGACGCTTCTCGCGCTTGGCTCTCGGCGATTGAAACTCATGTCGCTCAGCCTGATCGCGGCACTTTCAGTCCTCGCGGTCAACCGTCCTGCTCCTGTTAGAGAGTTAGGTCAAGGAATCCCGGTGCTGGCCTTGCAGAGCGAGCAGGTGGATTTCGAAAGTTATCTGGAGACCTCGAAGGCCAGCAACTTTCGCGATGGTGTGATCCTCTGGCCGGAGTATTCCGCGCGGTTTGAAATCAAGTCCTCGCCGGAAAATGGCAATTCTCCGAGGGATTGGATCAAGCTGGCAGATCTGGTGCGCGACAAGCGCTCGGTGTTGGTGTTCGGCACGATGAAGGACCTTCCCGGCGGAAAGCACTACAACATCGCTCGCACGCTGGATGAATCCGGTGATCTCGGTTGGCATGCCAAGAACCGTCCGGTCCATTTCATGAACGATGGCGAGCCTGGAAAGTCCGCAGAGCCGATCGTCACGCGGTTCGGCAAGCTGGGCACTCCGATCTGTTTCGACTGCGACTACACCGAAGTCATCCGGCGGATGGTCGCCAACGGTGCGGAAGCCTTCACCGTGCCGAGCATGGACGCCGAGACCTGGACGGCCCGCGAGCATCTCCAGCATGCCGAGCTGTTCCGCCATCGCGCCCTGGAAAACGGACGCTGGTTCGCCGTCGCAGCCACCTCCGGCCTGACCCAGTTCATCGATCCCCATGGCAACCGCGTTTCCCAGCTTGCCTTGATGGAAGAAGGAGTCCTCGAAGGTGTGATCCATCTGCGTCAGGACAAGACCTTCTTCACTACCATCGGCTGGCTCTTTCCATGGCTGGTCCTCGTGGCTGCGCTGGTGGCGACGGCTTGGCTTAGGGTTAAAGTGCCAAGTTCCAAGGGCCAAGTTCCAATGGAATAGAAAGACCTGGCCTGAGTCTCATCTCTGATTCGTCATTCGTCATTAGAAATTAGTTACTGGTTATTGGTTATTTGTTATTGGTTATTGGCCTACAGGGCGCAGCGAGATGACCAGCGGATCCTTGCGTTTATGGGCGGCTTTGATCAGGCTGTCGTGATCGAAGGGTGTATGAAAAAAGATCGGCTCGATCCGTTGGCAAGGCGATGGCCTGTCATCCTCGCGGGGTTGGGGTTGTCCGTCGGAGTACTGCGGTGGTTTGTGCCCTATCGCAGCGGTGAATGGAGAGCCTGCCCGGTTTCCGGATCGAGCATTGAGACAACCCGGTGGTTCGGAATTCCATGGAAAAAGAGACAGACCACCACCCACTTGGCAACCTGGTTGAGGCGCCATGAGCCTGGATTTGAGCCCAGGCTGAGCTTCGTGGCAGAACGATCAGAATTTGCGTATGGCCGGGTGCTTCACTCCTGCGGAAGGGCTCCAGTCATCTTCATGCGTGCTCGATGTGTTGATGCCATCATCGACGAGAATGATGACACGAAGATCTCAGGACTGGTGACCGTGATGCGCAGCGGAACCAAGCAGGAGCAAGAGCAGCAGATTTCCGGACTTGATGAGTCGACGGCCAGATGACGTGTTTTCAGCCCTTCGGGTCCGGCAGGATCTCCGCGAGCTCGAAGTCGATGAGGCAAAAGCGGCCAAGCTGCGGTGAATAGGTCACATTGCGCGGCTCGGCATCGAGGTGCCGGACTCCGTAGTCGCGTTCGAGTTCGGCGAAGAGTTCATCGGATCTGGTTTTCGAGATCTGGCTCGCGGTCTGGCCGCAGTTGCTCGAAACGAAGTAGTTCTCCTCGGGATGCTCCTCCAGCAGTCGGGGCACATAGGGGCAGCCCCGCGTTTCCAGAACCTTCAGGACCTGCACCTCGGTGGCGTAACGCTCATCGGCCCCGGTGCCGCGGAAGCGCTTGTGCACCCGTCCGCCGAAATCAATCCGCACCAGCGACCGGATGCCGTCCTTGAGTTCCTTCATCGCCGGAAGTGTAACCCATCTTCGCCGGTTCCGCCCATCAAATCCCGCGTCCTAGTTTCCCGGGGCAGGGGCTTTCTTTTCCGCGAGGAGCGCTGAGACGGCGAGTTCCACAAACGAACCCGGTGCCCCGAAGAAATGGATCTTCCTCTCGCCGTCCAGCACGTAGATGACCGGACGCGCTCCGATCCGGAACTGCTGCGCCACCTGTCCACCTGGGTCCGAGAAGTTCGGCCAGGCGATGCGACCGGTATCCCGGGACTGCAGGCCTCGCAGGGTCACCACCGGATCGTTGTTCACCCCCACCAGCGCGAACGGCTTGCCCGCGAACTTCTGCTCCAGCGAGGCACAGAACTCCAGCGTGCGATCCGCCTCCGGCATGTTGCTGCCCCAGAAAAGAAGCACCACCACCTTGCCCTTGAAATCGGAAAGCTTCATCGGGCGATTCCCTGAATCGACCCCTTCAAGCTCCGGGGCCACCCGACCTTTGGTGAGATAGCGGATGATGTAGAGTTCGTCTTCGGCAATGCTGGAAACGGCGATGCCTCCGATCTCTTCGCTGGCGCTGTTGATGATCGCCTTGCGCAGCAAGGTCAGCCGCTTCCGGATGACGTCCTCTTCATCCCCCAGCCCCTTCAAAACGATGGCCTGTCCCAGCGCCGCCACCCCCTGGACCTTCGGATCCGGATTCTTCGCCTCGATCTTCTCCAGCAAGGCGAGCGACTGCGGGTCGCTTCCCGCCGACAGGGCCAGGCACATTGGCGACAATTTCGGACTCATCAGGTGGACGCCCTCGACCGACTTGCGGATGGCATCGACCACCTCCTTCATCCCCTGAACCGAAGTGCCGTCTTCCTTGGTCTCGACGACCGAAGGAGCCACTCGGAGCAGCCAAGAGGAGGGCTCCAGCGTCCAATCTTCTGTGAGTGAGGGCCTCAGACAGCTCCACATCCGCTTCGCGTAGTCGCTGAGGTTCGGGCGTTGCTTCCAAAGTTCCCGCTGGGCGTCCTCCGACGCGGCCACCTTGAGCTTCAGCGCCCAGGTTTCCTTCGCGAGGGTGAATTCCTTTTGGATCTGCTGGGCTTCCCCCGGCGTCCCGGCCCAGGTCTGGGAGAGCGTCAGAAGCAGAAGCGTGAAAAGACGTCGCAGCGGTTGCATGGCCCCAACCTAGCGACCCGCCGCCCTCCGGCGCAATCTCTTCTCTCGGCGGTTGAGTCTTGCCAGCCTCCGCCAGCCTCTTGAGTCTTCCGCCCATGTCGAAACCCCACATCGATGTCCGCTACGTCGCGAACCTCGCCCGCCTCGAATTGAACGAGGCCGAGGTCGCGGAGTTCCAAGGCCAGCTCGACGCCATCCTCGGCTACGTGGAAACGATCTCCCAGCTCGACGTTTCCGGCATCGAACCGACCGCCTATCCCTCGCCGGTGTTCGACCGCATGCGCGAGGACGAGCCCCACGAGAGCCTGCCGCTGGCCTCCGTGCTTCAGAATGCGCCCGACCAGGCCCAGAACCAGATCCGTGTCCCCAAAGTCGTCGCCGACGCCTGAACCTTTTCCCGCCATGTCACTCCTCTCCCTTCGCGACCAGCTCCGCAGCGGCAGCGTCACTCCCAGCGGACTCCTCGACGACCTCGCCGGAAAAATCGTCAGCCGCGACCCTGAAATCGGCGCCTACCTGAGCCACGACCTCGCCGCCGCGAAAGCCGAGGCCGCCAGCGTCGATCTTTCGCTGCCCCTCGGCGGCATCCCGATCGCGATCAAGGACAACATGAATGTCCTCGGCCAGCCCTGCACCTGCGGCTCGAAGTTCCTCTCGGAAAACTACACCTCGCCCTACGACGCCACCGTCATCCGCAAGCTCCGCGCCGCCGGGGCCATTCCCTTCGGCCGGCTCAACATGGACGAGTTCGCCATGGGCTCCGCCACGGAGAACTCCGCGCTCCAGATCACGCGGAATCCCCACGACCTCGACCGCATCCCCGGCGGCTCCTCCGGTGGCTCCGCCGCGGCGGTCGCGTCCGGCACGGCCTTCGCGGCACTTGGCTCGGACACCGGTGGCTCGATCCGCCAACCAGCCTCGCACTGCGGGATCGTCGGGCTGAAGCCCTCCTACGGTCGCGTTTCCCGCTTCGGACTCGTTGCCTTCGCCTCCTCGCTCGACCAGATCGGGCCAATGACCCAGACCGTCGAGGACGCGGCGCTGCTGCTGGGAGCGATCGCCGGATACGATCCGCAGGACTCCACCTCGCTGGATCGCCCAGTGCCGGACTACCTCGCCACTCTCAATGACGGCGTGAAAGGCCTGAAAATCGGCCTGCCGAAGGAGTATTTCGGGGATGGCATCGACCCCGGCGTCCGCGAACTCGTCATGGCCGCCGCCAACAAGCTCGCCGCCGCCGGAGCCGAACTGGTGGAAATTTCCCTGCCGCACACCGAATACGCCGTCGCGACCTACTACGTCATCGCCCCGGCCGAGGCCTCCTCCAACCTTTCCCGCTTCGACGGCATCCGCTACGGCCACCGTGCGGCGAACCCCACCGACCTGCTCGACCTCTACCGCCGCTCCCGCGAGGAAGGTTTCGGCCCGGAAGTGAAGCGCCGCATCATCCTCGGCACCTACGTCCTGTCCTCCGGCTACCACGACGCTTATTACACCAAGGCCCAGAAAGTCCGGACCCTGATCCGCCGCGACTTCGAAACCGCCTTCGAAACCGTCGATGCCGTTCTCTCGCCGGTCGCGCCGACTCCCGCCCGCAAGCTCGGCGAATCGGCCCACGATCCACTCCGCGAATACCTTTCCGACATCTTCACCCTCGCCGCGAACCTCGCCGGAAACTGCGCCATCTCCGTGCCCTGCGGAAAAGTCGGCCAGCTCCCCGTCGGCGTCCAGATCCTCGGCCCCCACTTCGGCGAGGCCAAGCTCCTCCAGATCGCCAAAGCCGTGGAGGGCTGAAGTTCCAAGTTCCAAGGGCCAAGTTCCAACTGGGAGAAAGCACGAAATTCGAAATCTGAAATTCGAAATGAAAAGCCGGCCCGTCTTCCACTTCGACGTTCAATGTTGGAAGTTCGACATTCGATGTTCTTCCCCCCCTCTTCGCTGAAAACTGAAAACTGAACCCTAGCAACTTTCCCCCACTTTCCTCTTGCCACAGGGTGCTCGGCCCCTAGTCTGCCCGCCCCATGCCAAGGACTGGAGGAAAAGCAAAAACACGGAAAGCCGTTGCCAAGCGATTCAAGGTCACGGGCACAGGGAAGCTCCTGCGTCGCAAACAGGGTGCTCGCCACTTGCTTCAATGCAAAAACCGTAAACGGAAGCGCTCGCTGAGCAAATCCGTGACGGTGGCGGACGCCGATCACAAGCGGATCATGGAGAACCTTCCCTTCGCCTAAAACCGAACCGCCCACACAACCACGCCCCCACCCGCGAATCGGGTGGTCTTCACGCAGCCTGTCCCTCACCGGATGCCCGAACAGGCGAGACTGCGGAAGAAACGACAAACCAACTGCCTGTTCGAACTGAAACGATACCATGCCACGCGCCACCAATTCCCCGGCCAGCCGCCAGCGCCGCAAGCGCGTCCTCCGGCGTGCGAAGGGCTTCCGCGGATTCCGCTCGAAGCTTTTCCGCTACGCAAAGGACGCTGTGCGGAAGGCCATGACCTACGAATACCGCGACCGTAAGAAGCGCAAGGGTCAGTTCCGCCGCCTGTGGATCCAGCGCATCAGCGCTGCCGTCCGCAACGAAGGAGTGACCTACAGCCGATTTGTCGAAGGCCTCAAGGCCGCCGGCATCGAGGCTGACCGCAAGATCCTCGCCGATCTCGCGGTTCATGACGCCGCTGCGTTCTCGGCCATCGTTGCCCAGGTCAAGAAAGCCCTCGAAGCCAAGGCTTCCAAGGCCGCCTGAAGCGACTGACTGAAACGAATCCAAGCGCCGCCCGGCTCCCTGCCGGGCGGCGTTTTTTGTTTCGGAGCGGGACGCCCCCTCCAAAGGCGGATTTTCTGGATCGACCGCCCTTGCTTCGAAAGACTCCGTTCATGGCCACGCTTTCCGAATCCTTCGTCGACCTCGAAACCACCCGTGGACCGATGAGGGTTCACCTCTTCAGTCCGACAGGTGGCACTCCCCGTCCGGCGATCATCTTCTACTCGGAAATCTTCCAGGCCACCGGCCCGATCCGTCGAACGGCTGCGGCCCTGGCAGGGGAGGGCTACCTCGTCGCCGTGCCGGAGGTTTACCATGAGTTCGAGCCACTGGGCAGCGTGCTGGCCTACGATGCCGAAGGCTCGGCCCGCGGCAACAGCCTGAAGACCGAGAAGGAGATCGCGTCGTATGACGAGGACACCGACGTGCTGGTCCGCTATCTAACCGCCCACGCCGACTGCACCGGGAAGGTGGCCAGTTTCGGCGTCTGCCTCGGCGGCCATCTTGCTTTGCGGGCCGGGCTTCATCCGGGCGTGACGGCAGTGGGAGCCTTTTACCCGACCGATCTGCACTCCGGAAATCTCGGCGCTGGAAAATGCGACGACACCCTCAAGCGCATCGCCGAAGTCAACGCGCCGATGCTCTTCGTCTTCGGCCGCCAGGACCCGCACATTCCGCTGGAAGGCCGACGCACGATCCACGAGCAGCTCGATGTGGTGGAAGCGGATTACGAGTGGCACGAGTTCAACGCCGCCCACGCCTTCCTGCGCGATGAGGGCAACCGCTACAATCCCGCCCTGGCCCGGGTTTCGATGGCCCTGCTGCTCAGGTTCATGGCGGAGAAGATCGGGTAGCAAGATTCAAGAGGGGAGGGCGGAGTGAAGATCGAAAACTGAACGTCCAACAAGGAATGTTGAAGTGGATGACTCCTGGTTTCGGATTCCGATTTGCCGGCAACTCTCTAACAGGTCCGGATGCGGGCGACCCTCGGTAGAGGAAGTGAGGGCTCCGAAGTCCACCGGGGTTCCATTCGGCGGCACTGCAAGCGGTTGATAGATTTCGACTTCCCCAATCGCTTACCAATGTATCTGTTACCAACCGGCTTCTCAGCATGGTCGAGCGGGTTCGAGAGCATGAATCAGTGAGTTCTCCAGCCAACCACCTCATCCGGCCAGGAACGGTGCGAAGCCAGACCCTATCCCTTTGGATCTAACAGAAGTTGATCCTAAATAAGTCCAAGTTGGTGCAATTCCGCCCTGAAAACTCTGAGTGAGACATGACTGAATGCCGATGGCCCGGTCATGGCTTCACACCGGGATCCAGCACGATCCGGAATCCCACCCCAAGCGGAGCGGTGCCCGGGTTGCAGGCTTGTCTTGAATCCAGGCGGAGATCGCTGGGTTTGGAGTGGATCCAGGCCGCACCGCGGACCACAGTCAAGCTGCTGCCCACCTCCCACGACGTGGTGCACCATTCTGAGACATTCCCTGCCAAATCATACAATCCGAGTGGATTCGGGCTGAACGATCCCACTGGCGCGGTGCCCGGGAAGGCGTCCCGTTGCCGTAGAGAATCCGATTGTTGGCCGATGCTTTCTTGTCCAGCGTAGTTTGCCTCAATGACACTGGGCGGAAACCATCTGCGCCCCCAGACATAGGGTGCGTGCCCCTCATCCCCGAAGCCGTTGTGGCGTTCCTTGGGGGTCGCACCCCTCTCCATCGGCAGCAGGGCGGCCCTGCTCCACTCCTCGTCGGTGGGAAGTCGGTAGCTCATTTGCGAACCTAGTGTCCCCGTCGCCAGTTCCCGTCGAGTCAACCATTCACAAAACTGTTCAGCCATGAGCATGGAGACAGGTTCAACGGGATGGTCAGAACCCGAACCGTTGTGGGTGTTGTGCCACTGGACATTGATCCCGAACTGCGGGTGATGGTTGCTGTCCGCAAAGATCTCGAAGTCCCGTTCGCGAGTCTCCCACGTGCAAAAGAGGACGCGCGTTCCGGGCACGGGAACGAACTTCATCCCAAGGGAGTTTTCCCACGGATGCTGCAGACTTGCCGCTGCGGGCGATGTCATCAAGGCCGTGGGTGAAGACTGCCTTTTGAAATGGGTGAGCCCAGCTGCCAATGCCCCAAGTGTGAGGACCAAAAGAATGGTGAGCGAAATCTTCAGCGTGCGGGGCTTTCGTGCGAGTTCGGCGAGCAATTGCTCGGCACTGGCAGGGCGGCGGTCCGGGTCTTCCTGAAGGCAGCGGGCGATCAGCGGGGCGAAGCTTGGTGCCGGCTCGAACTTGCCGATCGGAAGACGGCCGGTGAGCAGCTCGTGGAGCAATATGCCCAGCGAAAAGAGGTCGGCGCGTTCATTAACGTGAGCGGCACCTTCGCGGACCTCCGGAGCGATGTAGTATGGCGTGCCGAAAACCTCCATGCTCCGGGTGAGGTCGGGGCCGGCATCGAGCAGCTTTGCCAGTGAGAAGTCGGCAACCCTAACGCTGCCTTCGGCGGTGAGGAGAATGTTCGCGGGCTTGATGTCGCGGTGCGCGATTCCATGGCGGTGCGCTTCTCCAATGGCACTGACAACCTGACGGAAGATCCGCAATGCCTCGTCCTCTGGCAGCTGGCCGTCACGTAGCCTCTGGGATAGATCACGGGCCGCCAGTTCGGTGATCAGGAACCACCGGCCATCGCTGGTGAGACCGGAGTCGAGTATGCGCAGGATATGGGGGTGATCGAGGGTGTGGAGCGTCTCGATCTCACGTGCAAAACGCTCGGTAAGGTCTTCGTTGTCCGAGAATTCAGGGGACATCACCTTGATGGCCACCGCCTCCCCGTTCGAGGCACGGAGGCCCCTATACACGAAACCCATGCCACCGCGCCCGATCATCGCTCCGATCTCGTAGCCCGTGATGGCGGGGGCCTGTGTTTCTGCGGGCGCTCGTGGCGTGAGCAGTGAGGTCATCGTGCGGGCCACACAGGTCGGGCACAGGCCATCAACAGCACGGAGCTGGGAGCCGCAGGCAGGGCAGTTCATGAGGCGAATGGGGTTTCCGCGAGGGTGCGGAGCAAGTGGAGAAGTTCGGCCTCGATTTCGGCAGGGTCGTCCACCGTATCGGCCACTTCACGACGCAGGAGATCCGCGAGGCGTCTGCGGGCGCGGTGCTGCTCCACGGCCAGTGTCCGATCGACATGGCCGCTGCCGAGCAGGGTGGGTTTGAGCTGTTCGTAAACCTCCGCGCGGTTTCGCGAGACGTATCCTTCACGCAGCCGGGCAAGTGCACGCTCCAGAATGGCAAGAGCCCATTCCGTGTCGTAGTGCGCGTCCGCATCGGCTGGTGCGGGAAGCTCGGGCAGGTCGTCGCCATCGAGAGACAGAGGTGCCCTCCCTCCGCCTCTGCGCTGGGTGGAGCGGTCCCGCCACCAATGGGCGACATGATGGCGTATGGCGGTTTTCAAATAGGCACGCAGTCGGCCGCGTTCGGGAGCGGCGTTCTGGAAGCCCTCACGCCGGAGAAAGTTCGCGAAGAACTCCTGAGTGACATCCTCCGCCTCGCCGCCACAGCCAAGCATGGTGACATAGGCAAGCACCGGTTGCCAATAAACCGCGCAAAGATCCTCGATCGCAGCGTGGGACTGGGCGTCGTCACGAGTTCGCAGGACCCTGCTCCACAGGGTGGCGGGAAAGGCGAATGGGTGAGCGGCTGGGGTTTCTGCGACGGACATCGTCGTTTCGGAAAACACCGCACCCTACCCGAAGCTGCGGTGCCTGGAATATTTTTTCGAGTTTTCTGAAAATCCTCCGTGGAAACCGGCCATGGATGATTGTGAAAACGAAACTCATCGCAGCCATCTCACTCATCGGCCTGGGCGCTTCCTCCATGGCGGAGCCAAACGTGCGCTTCCACATCTCCGTCCACAGCGAGACCTCTGGAGGAGGATCCAACGGCATTCCGTTCACGCCGAACTTCACCACGGCGAACGAGGCGACCTACCTTGTCTGGCGCGAGGCGATCATCACCTTTGCCGGACTGTGCTCGGCACGCGGACTGCCCTGGCAGTTTCAGCCTGACTGGAACTTCCTCGAAGGCGTCCGCCGGTTCGAGGTGCTGGGCGGCTCCGGCTATGACCCGGCGATCTTGAACGGCACCCGCATCGTCACGAACAGTCCACTCACCCTCACCACCAACACCGGGGGCAAGAACGTGATCAAATATCTTCACGAAAATCTCGGAGTGAACATCGATCCGCATTCCCACGAAACCGGAGGATACAATTATGCGGACGTGGCGTGGCTGATCGACGTCGGCTGTGATACGGACGTCACGGGCGTTGTCGGCGGGCATGTCTACACGGGGACGGGCTATCAACAGTGGCCGCGATTTGTGGAGGATATCGATGGCAATGGGCTCCTTGACGGACTTCTTTCCTCGAAGCATGCCGGATACCACTGGAAGCCGGTTCTGCTGATGGGCGCAGGAACAGCGGCGCACTCGAACGACCCGCACGTGAGCGGACTGTGGCATCCGTCGTGGACAGCAGGCTCGACCAACTCGAGCGCCACCCAATACTTCACCGACTCGCCAGGAGGCCCGATCGCGGCGATCGGAAACTGGGAGCAGGATCTCGCGCAGGGCGACCGGTTCCTCTCGCAACTGGAAAGCGGTGCGGTGCCAGATGCCGGGCGACTTTGGACGATGGGGCACGTTTTCAATCACCGGGACATGGTGCTCGCAGGCTATCTTTCCAGCATCATGCCCGCTCAGCTTGATACCCTCCGGCGCTGGCAGGATGCGGGGCGTGTGACGGTCTCCACCTTCACCAACACCTACTCAGTGTGGCAATCGGCCCCTAACAACAACACCTCCACGCTTTACCAGCGGCCGGTCGATAATCTCGGCTTCTCATTGAACTGGCAGGATTTCTCCTATCCTGCCGACAGCATTGCCGAGCTGAGGATCTTGCTGAACGCACACGAACAATCGCATGTGCCGGTGGATGTCTTTCTGACGACCTGGCAGACAGATATCATCGAGTCCGGAGCACCGGACCTGCTCGGACGATTGCGCAGCTCCGCTTGGGTGAACATGGGCTACCACGTTCGGGCGCCGAAGCCCTATGCAGAGAACTACAACTGGTGGACGAGCCGCGGCAGAACCCTCACGTCGACCGATTTGACGAACTACGAGTCACGCTCGCTCGACATGGCGACCGGCGAATCGATTCCCAACACAACGGGGGGCTTTGGGAAACTTTCGACGTTGCTGGAGTATGCACCGCTTGTCGTCGGAGCGAGCAACAGCGACGCCACCCTGCGCAACCTCATCCGCAACTACTTTGGAGGCGCGGGCGCCAGGATGATGGTGGAGCACCGGGACGGAGTGGCGGTCAACTATGGCGAGCAGACTGGCTCCCTTTTCCTCCGTCCGGAGAACTATGACTGGCGACTCATCGAGACCTTCAACGGTACGGGAACAGTCTCCTCGATCCCCGACGCCCTCTCCGCAGCACGTTCGACAACAAACTCGCTCGCGCCTTATTTCGTAGGCGTGAAGCTGCATGACAACGACCTGTTCTCCACCCAGTCGGCCTGGACCTGGGTCTATCAAAATGGGCGCATCGTTCCGAATTGGTCGCCCTATGCCACTGCAGCGCCTGCTTTGGACAGCGCGACACGCACAAGTCGTCGCTCCTTCTACACGAGTCTCCTGACATCGGCAGCGACCACAAGCGCGACCACGCTGAATCTTGTGAACTCCCGTGATACGCTGGGCCTGCTCGGGCAGGATGTCGCGAGACCTCTGGGCCTTTCAATGACCGAGGTGAATGAAGCGCAGCCAGTCAACACGGTGCTTGCGATCCTCAGCGGCGGCGGCATTTCATCGGGAGTGGGCTGCGACTATGCGCTCGTATCCGGAGAGGGTTCATCCGACAACTCCGACTTCTCCATTGCAGGCAATGAACTCCGTGCAGCCCGGAGCCTCGATCAGGAAACCGCAGCGGTGAAGCATCTCCGCGTTCGTTGGTCCGACGGAGGAGGCAATTCGGGTGAGCGTGCACTTACCATCATGCTTTCAAACGTGACCACCGACGACGACGATGCCGACGGTGCGACAGAGGCGGAGGAAACATTGGCGGGGACGGATCCTCGTTCGGCGAACTCCAGACTCCGTGTGCAATCGACTGAAATGGATGGTGGCCGGATCTCCATGACCTGGGCCAGCGTCGGAGGAAAGACATACAAATTGCAGCAATCCACCGATCTCATCACATGGACCGACATGAGTGGCACCCAGGTCACGGCCACTGGCACCACCACCTCCTGCTCGGTGCCGCACAACGGGGCGCCGCAGATGTTCTTTCGGGTGGCGGTGGTATCACCCTAGTGTAGTCCGTCTTACAAATTGACTCTTATCCAAGATTTACTATGTTTCTGGCATAAGAGTCGCGTCGGAGGTGAAACCATCTGAGAGTGAGCACGCCAAGCTTCTGCGCATGAGCAAAGCACGATCAAGTTCGATTCGTTGCCGGGAGCGGGCGGCGATTATTCTGCTTGCCGCTGTAGGATTGCAGAACGACGAAATCGCGCAGCGACTTGGACAGAACAGGAAGAAGGTAGGGCGCTGGCGTGCCCGTTTCGCCCAGGGCGGGATCGAAGCCATTATCAAAGACAAGAGCAGACCGGGGCGGATCCCTCCCATCTCGGCCGCCATCCGCTCCAAGATTATCAAACTGACCACAAACAAAATGCCTGATGGCCATACCCACTGGAGTCGCACGACGATGGCCCGACAAGTCGGGGTGAGTCCATCCACTGTCGGACGGGTTTGGTCATCAGCCGGTCTCAAACCTCACCGGATCAAGTCATTCAAGCTTTCCAACCACAGCCATCCCACAGGATGGGCGCGATGACACACCGGCCTTGATTTAGCGAGGCCTTGGAGGGTGTTTTCAGTGCATGGCGATTGCGACTTTTCGGGCGATGGTCGTGCTTTCCTTG